>JAKAOC010000192.1 GCA_021823385.1 Actinomycetes bacterium | reverse complement strand
AGTCGAGAGGTGCCATTGGGTCTGCACCAGGGCCGCGACGGTTCCGATGACGAACAGGTCGTAAGCGTCCGTGAAGAAGCCCATACCGGAGATCAGCACCGCCCTGCGATGGAAGCGGCTGGTGGGTGCCTCGTCCAGCAACTGGCTCACGGTTGGTCCCGGAGCAGCCAAGCCTGTCTCGGGAAGGCCGTCGGCGTCCGGGTCCGGCTTGGCCGCTCCGGGGCGGCCCAGATTCAACTCGGTCATGCCTTCGAACCTTTCTTGGACGCGAACAACCGAGTAATTTTGAATGTCCGAGTTAGCGCGGACCTTAACGGAAGTTGAATTTTTGGTGAACACGGATGCGAATCTCGTCGCGAGGTAGCTCAGAGCCTGGCTTTGCCCAGTTCAGGCGCGCTGAGACATGCTGCTCTCCATGCAGGTGACTTTTCTAAAGCGGCGCGATACGCCTAGACTTTCCCGCTATGAAGCGAATCGAGGCGGCTGAGTCTGAAGAGGCCTGCTACGTGGGGCACGCCACCGAGACCCGGAGCGACGTCACGATGAAGCGTTTGCTGCGGGTTCCCGAGCCGACTGAGGCGTCCGAATCCTCAGAAACAGAGCGTGAGCAGTCAGCAGAGCGCCTGTTCAGCTTCGCCATGCTTCTTTCGGGGCTCCGTTGCACGCTCAGCTACGTGATCCTTCCTTTCGTGATACCGGCGCTGGGCCTGGGCGCCATGGCCAAAGTCGGCCCCGAGATCGGAATTCCGATCGGCGTGGTGGCCCTCTTCTTCGATGTGAAGGGGATTCGCCGTTTCTGGGTCGCCGGCCACAAGTGGCGCTGGCAGATGACCTTCATCTACCTCGCCGTCATCGGGCTGGTGACTTACCTTGTTATAGGCGATCTGTTCCAGCTCCTCTGATCCGAGGACTACCTCAGCCCGCTCGCACACCTGTCGCCAGCAGCGCGATCACGCCGACGCCGACTGCGATTGCGGCGGCAAGCCTCTTGCGTCCCAGCTCCTCCCGCAGGAAGAGCCTGCCCATCGCCACGGCAATGAGCACACTGCTCTCTCGCAAGGCGGAGACCATGGCAAGTGGCGCCCTTTGTTGGGCCCACAAGACCGCCGCGTAAGCCGCAAACGAGATCGCACCCGCGAGCGCGCCACGTGCGGCCCCCGACCCACCCAGCGGCCGGGCCGCTCGTGCCTGCTGCAGTGCGATGACTGCCGCGACCAGCAGACCCTCCAGGGTGAAAATGAGAGCGGCATAGGCGAAGGGGGAGCCGGCACGGCGCACGCCCAGGCCGTCGAGCAGGCTGTAGCCGGCGATCGTCAGGCCCGTCGCTCCCGCCAGCACCACTGCTGCGCGGTTGCGCGAGTCGGCCAAGCGTCTCAGCTCCGCCAACCCCGCAAGGCCGCCCGCGATCACGGCCACGGCGCCGAGTTGTACCGGTGAGAGAGTCTCACCGGCGAAGGCAAGCGCTCCCAGGGCCACCAGTAGTGGTGCCATGCCTCGGGCCAAAGGGTATACCTGGCTCAGGTCGCCGAAGCGATACGAATTCAGCAGAGAAAGGTTGTAGACGAGATGTATCGCCACCGAGGCGAGCGCGAAGGGGATGGCCGCTCCGTCCGGCAGACCGAAGGCGAGGATACCCACCGCCCCGATGGCCCCTACCGCGAGATTGAGCCATAGGAAGGCCACCCGCTGATCGGGGGCCTGTTTGGCGAGCGCGTTCCAGCCGGCGTGGGCGAAGGCGGCTGCCAGGATCACTGCGGCCGTGGCCGCTCCCATCCCGGTAAGAGCCGGGTCGGTGATTAGCTGGATCAACGCCGATGATCATAGCTCCAGCCCCGCCTGCGATGGCGGACCGC
This sequence comes from Actinomycetes bacterium, assembly GCA_021823385.1. Next base: position 3,769 of record JAKAOC010000192.1, on the reverse strand, counting down.
CTGCACTTGGGGGCGAGGCGGTGGCCGGCTTAGGATTGATCTATGCCTCCGAGCCGCTTAGGGGCGCAGCTGCGCCATCCCGTCCTATGGGTCGTGGTGGCCGGCATTCTCTGGGGGTTCTCGGCTCTGGCCGCGGAGGAGCTCTTCCGCAATCACGGGGTCGGTGCCCTCTGGCTGGTGGCGGCGAGGGTGATCGGGACCGCCCTGTTGCTTGCGCTGTTCGTAGGGCCGGCACGCACGGCCGGGGCTCTGGGGCGCCTCGCCACGCGGGGCGGCGAGGCACTTCGCATCGCGTTGTTCGGGGTGGTGGCCCTGGATGGCGTGCAGCTGACGTTCTTCCTGGCCGTAAAGCACGGCAACGCCATAACTGCTACCTTGCTTCAGTTCACCAGCCCCGTGTTCATCCTGGTGCTGGTGTCGCTGCGCGCGCGCCGGGCGCCCGCTGCGGCGGTCGCAGCGACGGTGATTGTCGCCGTTGCCGGGGTCGCGCTGGTGGTGACGGGCGGAACCTTTACCGAACTCCACATCCCCATCGCCGGCCTTGAATGGGGAGTCGTGTGCGCGCTTTTCACGGCCGGTTACAACCTGGCGCCGGGTCCCCTGCTGGCTCGCCACGACCCCAATATGGTGGTTGCCGGGGCGTTCCTGGCCGGCGGAGTCGTACTGCTACCCTCCCTGTTCACTGCCGCACCGGCCGGCCTGAATTTGAGCGGGGTCGCGCTGGTTTTCTTCGTGGTGGTGGGAGGCACGGCGGTGCCATTCCTGCTTTACCTGTCAGCGCTCTCCAAGGTCGACGCGCTCTCGGCGAACGTGGTCGGTTCGCTGGAGCCGTTGGCGGCGGCGGTCGGGTCAGTGGCCCTGCTTGGCACTCCGATCACCTGGGCATTGGGCCTCGGGGTCTTGCTTGTCCTCGCCGCCATCACCGCGGTCTCGGTCACGCGCGCGCGGGAACAGGCCGTGCGCTAGTCCTTCTTGGAGAAGCCGACGATTGCGAGGCTCAGGAAAACTACCAGGAAGACCAGGACGATAACTATCTCCAGGTACAGCGGGACCAGGTAGCCAAAGATCGTTACGCCGGTTTCGAAGCGGGCTACCGCTGCCGCGGGCATGTTCTGGGCGGCGAAGACGACATGGCGGAGCGGGTCGACCGCGTAGGTGAGCGGGTTGATCCTGGTGATCACGGCCAGCCATGCCGGTATGCCGCTCAAGGGAAAGAGCGCGCCGGAAAGGAAGATCATCGGGAAGAGCACCAGCTGCATCACCACCTGGAAGCCCTCCATCCGCTGGATGCGGCTGGCAACGAAGACGCCAAAGGCGGTCAGTGCCGAGGCCATGAGCATCTCGAGCCCGATCACCTCCAGCACCAGCAAGGGGGTCAGGTGCACCCCGATCAGGGGCGCCAGCGCCAGCATTATCGTGCCCTGAACCGTGGCGACGGAGGCCCCGCCCAGGGTCTTGCCGATGACCAGTGCGCCCCGGCTCACCGGTGCGACGAGCATTTCGCGCAGGAATCCGAATTCACGATCCCACACGATGGAGATGGCGGAGAAGATGGCGGTGGTGACCACGGTCATCGCGACGATGCCCGGGAAGACGAACTTCTTGAAATCGAACCCTCCGGTGGTACCCACCAGACTGCTCATTCCGTAGCCCAGGACGAATAAAAAGAGGATCGGCTGGACGAAGCTGGTCAGAATCCGGGTGCGAGTCCTCACGAACCTGATCAGCTCGCGGCGCCAGACCATGCCGATGGTGCGTAGGTCACTGGAGGCGGCCAGATGATGCTGTGGATGGGTCGGGGCGGCGGTTGTACTGGTGACACTCATGGCAACTCCTAACGCCGCCTGGCGAAGTGCATGAAGTGCGGGGGAGTGGGCCCACCGCCTTGGCCTTCGCGAATCTGGCGGCCCGTGTAGTGAAGGAAGACGTCCTCCAACGTGGGCCGGTGCACCTTTACGGTGCGGATGGGGGTGCCGGCCGCGGCAATTATGGAGGCCACTTGCGCCTCGCCGTTCTCGACAAATGCCACGACCTCGTCATCCCCGCGCTTGATGTTGAAGCCGGCCGCCTCGAGGTTCTTTGCGGCCAGGTCGTCGTTGCCGGTGGCAAGTTCTACCGTATCGGCCCCGATTGTTCTCTTCAAGGCCTCGGATGTGTCGAGCGCAACGATCTTTCCCTGGTCGATGATGGCAATCCGGTCGGCGTACTCGGCCTCTTCCATGTAATGGGTGGTAAGGAAGATGGTGACACCCTCCTCCCTTCGCAGCCGGAGCACGTCTTCCCACATCAAAGCTCGGGTTTGCGGATCGAGTCCGATTGTCGGCTCGTCCAGGAAGAGGACCGCCGGGGTGTGCAGCATGCCCCGTGCGATTTCCAGTCTGCGAGCCATTCCTCCGGAGAAGGTGGAGACCAGATCGCTGCGGCGATCGATCAGCTGCACCATTCGCAACGCGCGGTCGATGCGCGCATCCACCTCGGACTTGGGCACGCCGTAGAGCACGGCGTGAAAGCGGAGGTTCTCCTCCGCGGTCAGCTGCTGGTCGAGGGTTTGTTCCTGGAAAACCAGCCGGATCCGTTGCCGTACGTCGCGGGCGCGCGTCGATACGTCGTATCCGTCGATCGACGCCCTCCCGCCCGTGGGCTGGGTCAAGGTGCACAGCATGCGGATCGTGGTGGTCTTTCCGGCGCCGTTGGGGCCGAGAAAGGCGAAGACTTCGCCGTGCTCCACCGTGAAGGAAACACCCTTGACGGCTTCCACCTCGCCGTAGCGCTTGGCGAGGTTGTCCACTTCGACCGCGTGCGCACCTTCGTGCGCCGCGGGGGGCAAGGGGCTGCGTTCTTGCTCGATCATCACACCTCCAGGGCAAAGCCTCGCGGGGCTGCCGGGGGGCCTTATGGCGTGATCGTAGCACCGAGCCGTAATGGGCGCCACCTGCGAGACCTGAGCCGGCCTGTGCTGGTCGAGCCCTCCTCGGCTCAGGTCCTACGCTCGCCTAACCACTCCCGAATCTCGTGGGAGTGCTCGCCCAAGGTGGGTGGCGACAGTCGATAGGTGGGCGAAGTGGCGCTCAGCCCGATGGGGTTGCGCATCGTTCCCAGTTCGCCGCCATCGAAGGGCATGTTGACCACCGGCTCGAGACCCAGCTCTTCGGCGAAGGCAACGCCCTGGTCAATCGTGTTGATAGGGCCACACGGAACACCCGCGGCGAGGAGTTCGGTGAACCATTCCGCCTTGGTGCGGAGCCTGAGCCTCTCCACAAGGAGGGGGCCGAGTACTTCGCGGTGCCGGGTGCGGTCCTGGTTGCGCGCGAAGCGCGGGTCATCGGCAAGCTCCGGCGCGCCGATGATCTCACAAAAGCGCTTGAACTGGCTGTCGTTCCCAACTGCCACGACGATCTCGCCGTCAGAGGTGGCCAGGGGTTCATATGGGTAGATGCTGGGGTGGGCGTTGCCGGAGCGGAAGGGAACCACGCCGCCGGCCAGGTAGGCGCTGATGTGGTTCACCATTCCGGAAAGGGCGGTGGAGAGCAGGTTCACCTCGACGTGCTGTCCTGGCGCCCCCTGGGTGCGGGCGAAGAGCGCCGAGACTACACCTATGGCGGTGTTGAGCCCGGCTATGACATCGAACACCGCCACACCCGCTTTGTACGGCTCGCCATCCGGATCTCCGGTGAGGCTCATGAAGCCGCTGATGGCTTCGGCCATGAGGTCGTACCCTGGGACGGAGGCGCCCTTGCCGGCACCGAAGCCGGTTATGGAGGCATAAACC
>JAKAOC010000191.1 GCA_021823385.1 Actinomycetes bacterium | reverse complement strand
CCCAGGGGGCGACAACGGGAGGCGCTCCGGTCGAGGTGATCACGGGCAACGGCCTGAGCGTCGCGACGCTCGCTCGGCCGGCCGCGCAGGCGACCCAGGCCAACTCACTGACCAGCGCCCCGGGCACGCAAGCCACCAAGGCAAGCTCCCAGACGAGCGCAGCGAGCACGACGTCCGTCAACAATCCCATTACGTTGCCGGCCACCAGTTCGAACATGCCCCTGCAGCCGTGGGATCCCCGCGCCTGCCCGGCCTAGCACCTCACATTTCAGCGCGACTCAACTAAAGTCTGCATCTACACGCCTTCGGCCCCGCTCACCTGACGCCCAAGGCTCGAACGAGGAGATCGGGCCATGGCGCCAGAGGGGGTCACAGAGGGCGCTCTTCAGCCGGAGAGGGCCGACTGGCGATTGACGGGCGTATTCCTACGCACCTTCGTCTTTGCGACCGGCGCCGCGGTGATGGCGGTGGAGTTCGCCGCCGAACGCCTTCTCCAGCCCTTCTTCGGCAACTCCGAGTTGGTGTGGGCGACCCTGATCGGTCTCATACTTCTCGCCCTTTCGCTGGGGTACGCGGCAGGCGGCCGACTTGCCGACCGAAAACCGGCCCCTTCGGGCCTTGGCCTGTTGGCCCTGGGAGCAGGCGCGTTCGTCGCGCTCCTGCCGGCGCTGGCATCCCCTCTCCTCTCCCAGGTGGTCCGGGGGCTTCTCGCGACGCCGGCCGGAGTCGTCATCGCCTCGCTCGCGGGAACGAGCATCCTTTTCATGCCACCCGTAGCCTGCCTTGGCGCGGTTACCCCTTACGCGCTGCGTCTCGCAGTCAGCCGGCCGGAGAGCGTGGGATCCAAAGCCGGATCCCTGTACGCCTGGTCGACCGCCGGCTCGATCGCGGGCACGTTCATACCGACCTTCTACACCATCCCTTACCTGGGAGTTCGCGCCACCCTTTGGCTTGCGGCCGCCATCCTCATAGCGCTGGGCGCCGCAATGCTCTCCAGGCGCGCGGCCCTCTTCGCCCTCGTCATCCCCATCGGCGCCGCTTATACCGCTCCCCCGCTCCTCAAGACCGTTCCCGGCCTTATCAGGGAGGTGGAGACCCACTACCAATTCGCGCAGGTTTACCGCCTGTCCAACGGCGACACCGCCTTGAGCGTAAATGACGCCGCCGGCATCCAGTCGCTCTACACCACCTCGCGGCTAACCGGCCTTTACTACGACGCCTACCTGCTCCTGCCCTACTTATACCCGCGGCAACGCCCCCTCTCCGCGTTGCTCATCGGCATGGCGGCAGGCACGATCCCAACGCTCTACGCCCGCGACGTCGACCCGTTCCGCGCGCACGTGGCCATGACGGGTGTCGAGCTTGACCCTGGGCTGGTCGCGCTGGGACGCGAATACTTTCACCTGCAGCCCTCGGCGGCAAAGGTGGTCATCTCCGACGGGCGGCTCTTCCTGAGGCGCACGACGAACCGCTACGACATCATCATTGTCGACGCCTACAGCCAGGAGATATACATCCCGTTCTCGCTGACCACCAAGCAGTTCTTCGAGCTCTGTCGGCAACACCTCGCCGCGGGAGGCACGCTCGCCATCAATCTCAATGCGACCTCGCCCACCGCACCGCTGACCAAAGCAGTGGTCCGCACCCTGCACGCGGTCTTCTCCCACGTTTATCTAGCCAAAGCACCCGGCACCTACAACTATCTGCTTGTCGCCTCCGAGGCTCCGACCAGGCTTCCCGCCCAGGCAGCCGTCCCAGCATTCCTGCGCCCCGTCCTCGCCCGAATCGCCACAACCTGGCACCAGCCCAAACCCACGCCGGGGATCGTCTTCACCGATAATCGCGCACCGCTCGAAGCGATGACCAACCAGATGATCCTCAACCACCTTCTGTCCTCCCCGTAGCGGAGCGGGAGGAGCCGACCGGCCCGAGTTGGCCAACTGCGCCGTCGGCTCGTGCACAGTTCATGCGCCGAGTGCGGGGCACCGGGACCCCAGGGCATTGGAAGAGAACCCGGGAGCAGCCCGAGGAACGCCACGCCATCGGTTCCGGTGCCATGCCGTTGCCCCGAGCCGGCACGCGCTCGACACGCCCGCGGCAAGGTGATCCGAGCCACCCCGCTGGTCCCGCTCGCCGCACCGGCCGTGGCGATGGCCGAGCAGGCGGAAAGCGCCGCAGGTGAGCATCTCGCGGCATTCCGACCCCGCTCGGGTTCCCGGCGCACGTCCCGAAAAGGAGACCGGGCTTGCGACTTCGTAGTTACGACTACAATTCCGACTGCGTACAAGTACAGGAGCGGCAAAGCGGTGAGGACTCCAACACGAAAAGGCAGCCGGATTCCAACGTCGGAAGCGGCCGCGCTTCGGACCGCCCACGGCGGAGTACGACTCGGTTGCGGAGCGGGCAAAGCCCCGAGCCGGGCTCGGCATCGCTCAGAATCCTGCGAACGGGGGCGGAATGACCCTTGGCGTCGGCAACAGCCGAATCGTTGCCGGAGGGGGCCGGACTCGTGGAGCCAGGCCAAACCCGCCACCAAGCCCGGCATCGAGATCATGACCGACCAGCGCGACAAGGTGGCAGGCGGCCGCGCCCGGAGCGACCGAGATTGACCGGGACCACCGGCGACATATGGGATCGGCGCTTCGCCGAGCGGGACTGGCCCGGCACTCCCGATCCCTACCTGGTCGAGTTCGCCGATCCGCTGCCACCCGGAAATGGCCTCGACCTCGGTGCCGGACCCGGCAGGAACAGCTTGTGGCTCGCCGCCAAAGGCTGGGCGATGACCCTCGTCGACCTGTCGAGGATTGGCCTTGAACAGGCGGCTCAAGCGGCGAAGCGCCAAGGCGCCACGTTCGAGACGGTACACGCCGACGTGAGCTCGTGGCGTGCGCAGGAGGGCGGCTTCGATCTCGTCATCGTCGCCAACGTCCATCTTGGGACCGAAACCCTCTCAAGCGTCCTCGACGGCGCCGCCCACGCGCTTCGCCCTGGCGGAAACCTCTACGTCGTCGGACACCACATTTCGAATCTCGGCCGCCACGGGCCACCCTCTCCTGAAAGGCTCTTCACGGAAGACCGGCTTCGCCGCGCCTTGCCACCGAATCTCAGAACGGATGTCCTGGAGACGCGGGAACGAAAGGCCGGCCATGAGACGGGCCGGGTCCAACTGTCAGGCGACGCGGTCGTGCTCGCGTGGGCGACCAAGCTTGTGAACTCCGGAAGGGGCAACTGATGGCGACCAGGGCCCGCCGGCATCAAGAGCCTGCCGCCGCACGACCGACCGGCGACCGGCTTGGCTTGGACGGCATCGGGTTCCTCCTCGGCACGGCCCACCGGGCTCGCCGCCGGCTCTGGGAGGCACAGCTTGCCGATCTCGGCCTGAGTGCACCGCAGGCGGCCATCCTTCGGCTCATAACCGCCGAACCCGGCTGCGGCATCCGCGAACTCGCGCGCCGGATCGGCACCGACCCGATGAACGCTCGCCGCATCGTGGAATCACTGCTCGAGGGCGGCCTATGCGAATCCCGGCCGGACCCCGACGACGCCCGCCGGCGCCCCCTTTATCCGACCCCCCGAGGCCGTGTCCTGGCCCAGGCGGTCGCGGACCGAGCGCGACGTGACGAACAAAATCTCCTCAGCGCCCTCGGAGAGGACGGTTACGAGTCGCTCGTAGCCGCGCTGCGTACCCTCATCGCCCACCAGGAAAACCCACAAGGAGCCTCTTAGTGTCTACACGCCCCGCACCACGGCCGGCTCGACTGCTGGCTGTCAGTTCCCTCGCCCATTTCATGAACGATGGCGTCGTCTTCTTCATCCCGGTGATCGGTGACCTGCTCTCCCAGGACCACCGCACCTCCACCGTCGTCATCACCGCGATGCTGACCATCTTCTACATCACCTCGGCGGGCTTCGGCATCGTGGTCGGCCTGCTCGCCGACCGCATTGGACGAAGGGGGGCGATGATCGCAATGGGGATCGCCACCCTTGGAGTAAGCCTCGTCGGCTTCTACGCTTCGTTGGTTCTAACGGGTATAGGTAGCGACATCCTTGTGCTGGCGGCATCGGCCTTGGCGGGAATCGGCAGTTCCGCCTATCATCCCCTGGGCGGCTCGATCCTCCAGCGTGGCTTCTCCGCCGGCGCTCGCGGTCGCGCGCTCGGGGTGAACGGCGCCTTCGGAAGCTTCGGCCGAGCCCTCTACCCCGCCCTCTTCTTCGTGATTGCCGCCCTCGGGATCTCCCGGCCCGCCACCACCCTCATCTTCGCGGGCCTTAGCCTCCTCGCCGCGGCACTCATCGCGGTGGGGCTGCCGGCGGAACCGAGCGATGCCAAGGACCGTCTCCAGGGCACTACGTCAACCCTCGGATCGGATATGGGCACTGCAGGAGCGCCCGCCGTCGCCGACAGGCTCACGCCACGCTCCGCACCTTCCACCCAGCCCCCATCCCTCCGTTCGCTGCTCAACCGGAGCGTCGTAGCGCTGGCCACCATTGCCTTCTTCCGATCCGTCGCATTCATCGGCATCGTCGCGTGGGTACCCATATATCTCACCACCCAACGTCACGCAGGCCTCTCGACCGGCCTTGGATTGACGGTGACCGTCATGTACGCAGGAGGAATCGTCGGACAACCCGTTTTCGGCATGCTTGCCGACCGATTCGACAAGCGTGTCGTGCTCGCAATCGACAGCCTGGGCTCCGCACTGGGGATCTTCCTGTTTCTCGCCACCTCCGGGACCGGCGTCAACGCGCTTCTGGCGCTGGCGGTGTTCGGCCTCTTCACCTTCAGCGGATTCCCGCTGCTGCTGTCCTTGGTTGCCGACTACGTACCCAGGGGATCTTTCGCCACCGGCAACGCGCTGGTGTGGGGGATCGGCTCGACGGGGGGCCAGGCGCTCGGTCCCCTTGTCACAAGCCTGTTGACGGGCGGATCCCACGCAAATCTGGGCGTTGCCTTCGCCATCCTCGGAGCGGTCGCCGCGGTGACGGTGCTCGCCACGCCCCTCCTGAAGCGCACCCAGGGATCCACCCGCATGGCGATGTTCGGTTGAATCCAGATGCAAGGCGCCAACTGCCACCCCGATCTCCCGCCCGGCATATCACCTTCCCTGCGGCCACCGCCCTATCGCCGCACGGCTTGCGTCCCAAGCCATCTGCGGATTCGCGCTACATCTTCTCGGGACCCGAGCTGGCATGTACAGCATGGTTCCTGACGAGCAGGGCAACTGGGTGGCGCAACTGCGCCGAGGAGCGGCCGAGGCCCGCGTCCTATCGCTGCTCCCGGGAAAGGAGCGGTACGGTTTCGAACTCGCCAGGGCCCTCACCGATAACGCACTGGTGGCCAGCGAAGGAACCATCTACCTCCTACTGACCCGCCTACGCCGGCAGGGCTTGGTCGAACCCACCTGCCGCGAATCCACCGAGGGTCCCCCCCCGCCCAGGCCGCTACCACCGGCTCACCGAGGACGGACAAATCGCACTCGCCTCCTTGGCTAACCAATGGAAAGTGTTCCGGATCGCAGTTGTCCGTGGCCACCGAGAAGTCCCCACTGATGGCCATCTGGGGTCACCACTGATGGCCAAGAAAAGTCCCCACTCCTCGCCTGTTCAGTAACGCAGTGCCCCTCCGGCCGGAGAGATTG
>JAKAOC010000190.1 GCA_021823385.1 Actinomycetes bacterium | reverse complement strand
GCAAGGAAGAGCCCCTCCTCCAGGCCCGAGTTGCCTCCGCCGACCACCACCAGATCCTTTGCCCCCCGGTAAAAGGGTCCGTCGCAGGTGGCGCAGAAGTGGATGCCCGCCCCGATCAGGTCCTCCTCGCCCGGGACGTCCAGGCGCCGGTAGGTCGAGCCGGTGGCCACCACCACCGCCTTAGCCCTGTAGGTTGCGCCCTGGTCGGTTTCAGCCGCCAGCAGGCCCTCCGCATCGCGCACGATGCCGCGCACGGCCACCCCGGAGAGCATCTCGACCCCGTATCTCCGGGCGTGCTCCACGTAGCGGGAGGCCAGTTCGCCTCCACCGATCCCCTCCGGGAAGCCCGGGTAGTTGTCGACCCGCTCGGTCGCACCTGCTTGGCCGCCGAGGGCCCCCTTGTCCAGTACCAGGGTGTCCATGCCCTCACGCGCCGCATAGATGGCGGCGGTCAGGCCGGCCGGCCCCGCACCTATCACCAGCAGGTCGAAGAGCGACTTGGAGGCGGTTATATCCAACTTCAGGGCCGCGGCGATCTCGGAGTTGTCGGGTTCGATGAGGATGGAGCCGTCGGGAAACTCGACCACCGGGATGATCAGCTTCCCCCCGTTGCGTTCCATCACCTCAGCGTGTGCCGCCTCGTCCTGCTCGACGTCGATGAACTTGTACGGGACCCTTTGGTCCGCGAGGAACTGCTTTGCCCGCTTGCAATCCGGGCACCAGTTCGCACCCAGAATCCTGACGACCTCTTCCATCTTCAACCTCCGAGACTCTTTGTCTCAAGAACCTATCGGAGGCGGATTCATTCCACGGACCTCCCCACCGTCGTCCGGGCGCGGTGGAACTCGAGTTTCGCCTGGCGCCGGACGCGTCAGGGTGGGCGCGGCCCCAAAGGCGGCGGCCCCGGAGGTGGCCAACCGGATATGGGAGGGCCCCAGCCCCGGCTCGGCGACCGTGGCGCGGAACGCCACCTCGAGGATCAGCAGGTCGAAAATGCTGGTCGCCGCGACCGCGGCAACCGGAGCGATCAAAAGCCGTACCCAGGGGATAGGGCCCGGCCAAGCTCATGGCACGGGCCCGTCGTGGGCGTGCCGAGGGGCGAAGGGGTGGACAATTGGTGTGCACTCCCGTTGCGCTTCTGGTCGGCGCGCCCGGGGCCTCCTCAGGCGGCGCTTACGACCACCACCGAGGCAAGGGTCAAGGCGGCGCCCAGCAACTGGACCCGGTTCAGACGCTCCTTGTTGATGAGTGCTGCCAGGATCGCCGTGGTGAGCGGGTAGGTCGAGCCGAGCGCTCCCACAATCGAAAGGTTGCCGAGTCGCGAGGAGAGCGCAAAGAGCCCGTTGGCGGTTACGTCCATCACGCCGATCGCGGCGATTCCCATGGAGTCTTTTTTCGTGAGGGAGAACTTGTCGCGCCTGAAGAGGGCGAAGGATCCCATCATCGCGACGCTGGTTATGCGCTGCACCGCCAGAGTCGCCAGCACCCCGGCCGGCGCCGACTGCGCCAGGGCGACGTAGGCGGTCCCAAACCCGAGAGCCGCCAGGGCCGAGAGGCCCAGCACCTTGAGATTCGCCCGGCTCAGCCGGTCATGGTGCCCGGAGCTGACTACTGCCACGCCGATGATGCAACCTGCCAGCCCAAGTAGCTGGAGGGCGTCGGGCCGCTCGCCCAGAGCGATGCCCACAATCACCGGCACCACGCCGCCGGTGGCCGAGACCGGGCCGACGATGCCCATGGGGCCGATGGAGAGGGCCCTGTAGTAGAGGCTTAGGGCAGTCGCTCCGACCACACCGGCAAGCATCGCCCAAACGAGCTGGTGATGCAGGTGGAGAGAGGAGGTGAGCAGGCCGGCGACGATAACGGCCACGAGCGCCGCGCTCTGGGAGAACAGCACCGTGAGATAGGCGACATGCCGTTTGGCGAACATGCCGCCGCCAAAGTCGGCGCTGCCCCACACGACGGCGGAAAGCACCGCAAGCAGCTCTCCCATTGGTCCCTTCCGCGGCGCTGAGCACGACGCGCCGATTCAGCGGCCCACCGGGCCCGCCCCTGCCGGAGTTCCGGCCATCGAATAAAGCTATTCGCCCGGCGCGGCCCAGGGCAAAGGGAAATCAGCTCTGGGGCGCTTACAGGCCCAGAGTCTCGGCGATCCAGGCACCCAGGTGCTCCGCCACCGCCTTGGATATGCCATGGCCGCCCGGGTCGCGCACGGCGGTCACCTCAGCACCCGATGAGGCTGTCAAGTATTGCCAGGTGCGGGACATCAGCTCGGGCGGCATGATCTCGTCGGTGTCCCCGTGGGCAACCATGACTTTGGCTCCGGCCAGCCGGCCCGGCTCAACGGGCAGGCCCGCCTCGAACGGCAGGGTCCCGTACAGGATGGCGGTCCCGGCGTATCGGCCGGGGTCGTCGAGCAGCAGGCCGCCCGCGAAGGCGGCGCCTCCGGAGAAGCCGACCAGGACCACCGGGCGCCCCGTGGATACCCCTTGGAGCCAGGCCGTGAACCAGTCCATGGTCTCGCGCAGGGATCCCGCCACCGGCCGGCCGATGCCACGGTTGGCGAACCAGGCGTACCCGCCCCCCTCGGAGATCGGATCACGCAGCGCAGCGTAGGTGGCGCCGGCCGGCAGCACGGATGCCAGGGGAAGGATTCCGGCTTCGTCCGAGCCGCGGCCGTGCAGAAGCACGACCAGCGGAGATGAAGGCTCCTGGGAGCCGGCCAGCCGCACCACCGGCAACACGGGCATTGGGCTCACTTGGCATCCTCGGTGACGATCCTGCCCGCGGTGGGCACGCCTGCCCAGCGCTGGAGCTCGGCGGAGAGGTCGAGGTGGTCGATGGGGGCCGCGTTGGCGTACTCGCCCCAGTCCTGGCGGGGAAGCATCCACATGATCTCGAACTCGTTGCCGTCGGGATCGGCGCCATAAAGGCTCTTGGTGGCGCCATGGCTCGATTCGCCGGTAAAGGCGCCGGAGCTGATGAGGGTCTCGCGCGCCTCGGCCAACTCCTCGATGGTGTCTAGCTGCCAGGCGAGATGGTAAAGGCCGATAGCTCCGCGGCGCTTGGGCCCGCCGGCGGTGCCGACGCCGAAGAGGCCTAGATCATGATGGTTGCCCGATTTGGGAAGGCGCAGGAAGGCCGCGTTGGCGCGCGGCTCCGTTGCCATCACCTCCATGCCGAACACCTCGGTGTAGAAGGCGACCGAGCGAGCGAGGTCGGAGACGAAGAGGACCGCGTGGTTTAGGCGAGTTGGCGAGAACCCCATCTTTCGGGACTCCTTTCGATTGGCGGCGAGCCAAGGGCCCGCCGGCGCCTTGCCACTTCGGCGTTGCGCGATAAGGAGAACATAGTTGATATGTCATCTATTCCTTGGGGCGGACCCGGCTACGGGGGCTAATTGCCGCCGCTGCCGGGTGCGGCCTGCAACTTGGCCAGCATGTCGTTGATTGCTCCATCCTGTGCCTGAAGGTGGCGCTGCAGCTCCAGGCATTCGTGCAGTATGGCCTCGGCGTCGTTGTAGGTCTGCTCGGAGCGGCGGTCGGCCGTCTCTGCCTGGATGTTCTGCCCCACCATGATGATGGAGAGCAGCACCAGCTGGAGAAAGGTCTGCGCCACCCAGGAGACGATGGCCTGGATCCCGGAGTGGAGCGCCCCCGGCAGGCTGAGAAGGTCCCAGGCCGCGAAGACGTAGGCGCACCACATGGATCCGACCAGCTTGGTGATGAGCAGGGCCAGCCTGCCGTTGAAGCCGACAGCGGCGTCGGTCGTCTTCGGCGGCTGCTGCTTGCGGCGCTCGGTGATGTGGGGATGCAGGACGTGTTCGAATTCCATTGGCGAATGATACATCGGCGTCGTGGTCCGCAAGCGGGCCTTGCCCCTGAAGTAGTGCTGCTCAGAGGATGGAAGGGAGCAGCAGCAGCCCGAAGGCCATCACCAGGAGCGAGACGCCAAGCACGAGCGCGCGGTGGAGGCCGTGGATTCGGAGCCTGGCCGGCAGCGCCCGTGCCTCAAGAAGGAGCAGCAACCCGAGCACCACGGGCAGTAGGAGGGCGTTCATCACCTCGACCTCCACGACCGCCTGCACCAGGCTGATGCCGGAGAGGACCACCGCCGCTCCGAGGATGTGGGCCAGCCAGTAGATGGTGTAGAACTTGGCGGTGGCGCGGTCGGGTCGCTCGTTGAGGGAGTGCCTCCAGCCGAAGACCTCCGAAAGGCCCCAGGCTGCCGCGAGCGACGCAACCAGTGCCGCCACCAGGGCGGCTCCCAACATGGCCAGGCCGAGCAGCGCCTTCGCGCCCAGGTCGCCGAGGAAGGGTTGGAGAGCGGCCGACATCCGCCCTACGGTGTCGAGCCGATCGCCGAATCCCAGCCTGCCAACGGTGGCTGCGAAAAGGATGACGGTGGCGATGGTGACGAGCTGGGTGAGGACGGCGCCGATGGCGGTGTCGCGCCTCTCGCGCCCCAGGTCCGCCTCACGCAGTCCGCGGTCCACCACCGCCCCCTGCTGGTAGAAGATCATCCAGGGCATGATCACCGCTCCGATGTTGGCGGTGAGCAGCAGGAGATAGGAATGGTTGGTGATGGGCGCAGAGGCCAGGCCGCGCGCAAGCGAGGAAAGACCGGGATGGGCCATGAGCATGGCCGGGATGAAGGCGAGTTCGGCCATGCCGAGCGCTATCCCGATCCTCTCTGCGCGCTTGTAGCTGCCTGTCATGGCGATTCCGACCAGGAAGGCGGTGGCGAGGGGGACCGTCACCCAGCGGGAGACGCCGAATATCTCGCCCACTCCGGCGACGGCCGCGAATTCGCTCAGCAACGCGCCCGTCGCCGAGAGGAAGAGAGTGAGCGAGGAAAGCAGCGCCACTGCCGGTCCGAAGTGGCGCCGGATCAATGCTCCGTGGCCCTCTCCGGTGGCCACCCCGAGCCGGACCGTAATTTCCTGGACGGCATAGAGGACGGGTATGAGAAGGATCTGGGGTAGCACCATGGCGTATCCCCACACGGCTCCGGACTTGGCGGCGGTTATGAGACTGCCGGCATCGCTGTCGGCGAGCATCACCACCAGGCCGGGGCCGAGCGTGGCGGCCAGGATGGCGGCGGAGCGGGCGCGCAGTGACGTGCCCCGGCCGCCCGGGCGGGCCGAGGGAGCCGCTCCCCCCGCACGTGTGATCGGCGTCCCGCTCATCGCCCCAAACGGTAATCGCATCGCTCGCGTGCGACCAACAGTGGAACTACGCAAGGGTCTTCCAACCTGGTTAGGGACCAAAGTCACTTTCGCTTTGCACCCGTGGCGTGCCAAATGTACGGACATTAGTTTTTGGTAACAGAGGCCGTCGCAGTACCTGCGCGCGGCGGGCAAAGGTGCGGGATCGGCGTGGGCGGCGTGCCGCCGGCGTTGGTGTTTTCCTACCCTGGCTCTCCGCAGCGGAGCAACATCGAGGCCGCGAGCACCCGCACCCTAGGCCGTGCGGGATGAGGGGAGGATCCGTGGCTAGGACAGTCATCCTTGGAGCCGGAATTTCGGGCCACACCGCCGCGCTTTACCTGCGCCGCATGCTGGGCTCGGACCACGAGGTAGTGGTGGTGTCGCCCAACTCCAACTGGAACTGGATACCCTCCAACATCTGGGTCGGGGTGGGCAG
>JAKAOC010000189.1:2827-5657 GCA_021823385.1 Actinomycetes bacterium | reverse complement strand
CGAGCACCGCCAGGCGGCGATAGCGTATTCCGACTGGATCATCGACCTCGGCCGAGGCGCGGGCCACGGGGCGGCACGATCGTCTTTCAGGGTCTGCCCGCGGGCCTCGTGGCCAACCGATCGACGCAAACCGGCAAATACCTGGCCGAATACGTGGGGAGGTAGGCCGCCACTTTGCGCGAAAGACGATGGTCGCCCAACCACCTTTTGATAGCATCAGAGCGGAGCGCCAGGCCTGACCTGGTCGCGGCAGCCTGGGCATTCTTTTCTGTCCCGCGTCATGGCTTTTTCTAGTGGCTGGTGGGTTTTGGCTCGCTACTATATGAAAGGCCACCCGCGTTCTCCGCGGTTGGTTGAGTGAAGAGTTTTCCGGATCTGCCGGGGGAGTGGTGCCAGTGTCGCCAGAAAGGACCGAGGGTCGGGTCACCGACATGGTGGATGCGGCCATAAGGATCCTTGGCACCCACGGTGCCCGTGCGCTGACACATCGGGCCGTGGACAGGGAGCTCGGCGTTCCGGAGGGGTCGACATCGAACTACTTCCGCACGCGCCATGCGCTTCTGGAGGCGGTTTTCGAGCAGATATGCGCGCTGGATGCCCTTTTTCTCGAGCGCCTTGCGGAACTCGGCAACGACCTCGCGCCAGGCGTCGAATCGGTGGTTCACCTTGTCGTCACCGCGGTGGAGAACTGGATCGTTGAGCCAAACTACCGGCAGCGCCAGCGCGCGCGCATCGAGATATACCTCATCTCGTCGGGTGACGAACAGCTCGCTAGCGTCGTGGGCGACTTTCGTGACGGCTTTCGCAGGCAAATGGCGAAGGTCTTTTCCCAGTTGGGCGTGGACATCGACCAGGGAGGCATGCGGCTGGTGATCAGCCTGGCCGATGGGATGATCTTGGACGAGCTGATTGCAGGCGAGACCGGGCTTGTCGACAAGGACCTGCTCTGGAAAGCCTGGGTTGAATTCCTGACAACTTTAACCGGCGCGGCCCGACGCCGAGAGCCCGAGCTGCAGTCCGAATAAGGGGATATACGCCAGTCCTGCTCACTCCGCCGCCTGATAGGGTTCCCGCGCCCGCGATCGCCAGGCGCCCGCCGGATACGGAGGCGGGAATCAGGCGGTAATCGCCGTCGAGGTCTCGGCCCGGGTGAAGGTAACCATTAGTGCCACCGCCGCGAGGAAGGCCAGGTTGGCGAGCAGCGAGAGCGAAGTTGCCGAGGAAAAATCGGTGGCTCGCACCGCCGGGGCCGAGGCGTTGCCGGCATGAGCGAAGAAGATGGTCGCCGTGGCCGCGACACCAAGGGCGCTTCCCACCCGCTGGGAGGTCTGAAGTACCCCTCCAGCGGTGCCCGCCTGGTGATGGGGAATCCGCTTCAGAATGAAGTCCTGGTTCGGAGCGATGAAGATGCCGTTGCCCATTCCACCTGCCGCCAAGGGGATTGCGATGGCCCAGGCGCTGATCGAGCCATGGGAAAAGTCTACGATCGCAGCCGTCGCCACCACGGAGACGGCAAGCAGGGCGCAGCCGATGACAAGCACCCGTTTGCCAAAGCGTGCCGAGGCGCGGTGCGACATCGAACCGGTGGCGAGGTTTCCCAGCGCGAAGGGAGTCACCATCAGCCCTGAGGCCAGGGCCGAGCGGCCGAGTCCGGACTGCCAAAAGAGGGAGAGGACTACGAACATCGAGGAGAACGAGGCGAAATAGAGCATGGCAATAACTGTTCCACCCGAAAAGCCGGCACTTCCCAGCAGCTCAGGCCCGAGTATCGGTTCGCCCCCCTTGCGTGAAAGGTTTCGTTCCCAAAACGCGAGTAGCGCGAAGATAGGAATCGCCGACCCGAGCATTACAAAGGTCCAGATCGGCCAGTTCACGCTTTGGCCCTCGACGAGCGGGAAGAAGACCGCCAGCAGTCCGAGCGTTATCAGGCCCAGACCGACCGGATCCAGGCGGTGGGGAACTTTTGGCCGGAGGTCCGGCACCAGGCGGGCGCCCGCGGCGAGCGTGGCGGTTCCGATGATGACGTTGACGAAAAAGACCCATCTCCATCCGTCAGCCGAGGAGGCCACGGCTATGATCACCCCGCCGAGTATCGGGCCAACCGCGGAGGAGAGCCCGACCATCGTTCCCAGGATGCCAAATGCTCGGCTGCGGTATCTTCCGCGGAAGAGCAGCTGAATGGTCGCCTGCACCGAGGGGCCGAAGAGGCCGGCCGCCAAGCCCTGGACAACCCGGGCCGCGACCAGTTCACGCCCGCTGGTGGCGAAACCGCAGGCTGCCGAGGAGAGTGTGAAGAGCGCGACCCCGCTCATGAAGAGCGGCTTGTAGCCGATGCGGTCGCCCAGACGACCGGCCGGAACCAGCATCAGCCCGAAGGCAAGGAGATAGCCCGCCACCACCCACTCGATCGCCGCCGGCGAGGCGTTCAAGCCGGTTTTGATCGAGGGAATGGCCACATTGACAATGGTGGAGTCGAGGATGGCCATGAAGGTCCCCACCAGCACCGTAACCAAAGCGCGCCATTGCCGGAAGGTGGGAGCCTCGGGAAAATCTGAGATGTTCATCTAGCGCGCAGGTCTGGGTCGCTCACCTCAGTCGTCGAAGGAGTCCGGCATGTTGGCCTCGAGGTGAGCAACGATCGCCTTCAGCGACTTGGTAAGCTCCTGCACTTTTTTGGCATTGAGCGGCGAAACCGCGAACGCCTCTTCGCCATTGAACTTGGGAAAGAGTTCCACCATCATGAGGCCGCCCGCCTCGGTGAGCTCGAGGTGCACAAGCCGCCGGTCGACCGGGTCGACCTGCCGCCGCATCAGTGAGCGTCCCTCCATTG
>JAKAOC010000189.1:0-2817 GCA_021823385.1 Actinomycetes bacterium | reverse complement strand
ATGCCGGCCTCTTCGGCGGCATGGCGGACTTCAATTCCAGGCCATATCCAAACCACCCAGAGCACGACGAAGCCTGTCCAGGAAAGGCCGTTGCTCCTCAATACGGTGTTCGAGAAATATTTGCGCACGGAGTTGGCGGCCCGGTAAAGGTTCGCTATTGCCGCCTGGGAGGTGAAGTCGATCTCGAGTCCGGAAAGGCGGCTCTCAATGGTCTTTTCCGTTTCGGCGAGGGTGTAAAAGCCTGTCACGCACAACATGGTATCGGAACGGGCGTCACTGCACTCGAGTGCAGCGGCCCGCCGGAACGGAACCGATGGTGTGTGCAAAGCTTGAGGTGCGCGACATGATGCGTCAATGCGTAGTGCCGCTTAGATGCAAGAGGAAGATAACGGCCGTCGATTAGCGACGAGTGTCCTGTTCAGCACCTATCTCCAAACTAAGGCGCAAATGTTCCGCGATGTCAGGAAAGCTTGGATATGATTCGTATCCGAAAGAACAAGGAGGGGTGTTGCTGCCGATCGAGCTTCCAGCTCTGGAAGAACTTGCCCACGCGCTTGCAGGCCGGGGCGTTGACGTCGTCCGACTCGGCTATTCGGACTTGACAGGCGTTGAACGGGGTCGGGACATCCTCGTGTCCCGCCTCGCGCGGACCCTGGGGGACGGTGTGCCGTTCTGCCGCGCCATTTACCACACCAGTCCCATGGGTGACGTCGTGCCAATCCACGGGGGAATCGACGCAGGGCTTCCCGACATCGTCGCGATCCCCGACCTTGGCACCGTGGTCGACGTCCCCTGGGAACCGGGTGTGGCGCATTGCATCGTCGACGTCTTCAACCCTGATGGCAGCCGGGCGGGGGAGAGCCCCCGCAATGTCCTGAAGCGCGCCGAGAACCGGTTCAACGAACTCGGCTATCGTTCCCAGGTCGGGCCGGAGCTCGAGTTCTTCCTGCTGGAAGAAGACGAGGACGGCTCGTGGCGCCGTTACGGGGAAGCCACCGGAAACGTCTACTCCGCGGGGCTCAAGGGGGACCCGGAGAACATAATGCTGCGCTCCCTGCGCCTGCTCGACAACTACGGCCTCGAGGTGGTGGCGGCCAATCACGAGTTCGCCAGCGGGCAGTTCGAAATCAACCTGTGGCATTCCGATGCCATCGACGCCGCAGATCGCGCCTTTCGCTTCAAGTCGGCCGTAAAGGAGCTGGCACGCCGCGAGGGCAAGCGGGCGACCTTCATGGCGAAGCCGTTCAACGACGAAGGAGGCTCGGGCTTCCATCTGCATTTCTCGATGCTGGATGCCGAGGGCCAGCCCGCCTTTGATGACCCGTCGTCGCCCGATGGTCTGTCCTGGGTGGCCAAAAGCGCCATTGCCGGCGTGCTGGCGCACGCTCCGGCAATCGCGGCCCTGTGCAACCCCACCATCAACTCCTACAAGCGCTTCGGACCCGACACCCTTGCTCCTTGGCTGGTCGACTGGGGGCTGGACAACCGAAGCGCGATGGTCCGCGTCCCCCCGGAACGTGGAAGAGCCGCGCGCCTCGAGCTCCGCCTCGGAGACGCCTCGGCGAACCCTTACCTGGCCATGGCCGCACTGCTCGGGGCGGCATATCTGGGTGTGCGGGACAAGGCCAGCCCTCCCGATCCGCTCGAGGGGTACGGCTACGATCCGGCCCGCTCCGCACGGCTGCCCAAATCCTTGGCTGACGCGCTGGGTGCCCTGGAGGCGGATGAGGAAATGGTGGAGATTCTCGGGAGGGACTTCGTCGACACTTTTATCGCCTACAAGCGCAACGAGATGGAACGTTTCGCCCACTACATCACCGACTGGGAGTTCCGCGAGTACTCCTACCACCTCTGATAAATACGGGCAACCGCAGACCGAAGGAGAGGATGCGCAGTGCGTCTCCAGGACGTTGACCTCACCGATCTCGACTATTTCGCAGCCAATCAGGGCTACGGGATGTTCGATGTCCTGCGCGAGCAGGCGCCTGTCTTCTGGAACCCGGAGGCGGCGCCAAACCATGGCTTCTGGGCTGTGACCCGCCATGCGGACATCCAAAAGATAGACCGGGATTCGGACAGCTTTACCTCGGAGAAATTCGTCAACCTCGAGGAGGTGGACGACGAACTGATGGAAATTCGCCGCTCGCTCCTGGAGACGGATGGCACCAGGCATCGCGCTATGCGCAAGTTGCTGCAGCGTGACTTTGGCGCCCAGAGCCTGAAGGTGTACGAGGATTTCCTGCGCGAGCTCACCAAGGTAACCCTCGACGCGGCGCTAACCAAGGGCACCTTTGATTTCGTCAAGTCGGTGAGCGCGGACTTTCCCATACGGGTGCTGGCCCGGCTGCTGGACGTCCCCGACAACGAGACGGGCCAGCTGATTGCCTGGGGTAATCGGATGATCGGCAATACCGACCCCGAGTACGCCGACGTGCTTCTCGACGACGCCGAAAGTGACAGGTACAAGCACCTTCCCTTCCGCTCGCCCGCCGCGCTGGAGGTTTTCGCCTACGGGAACGAGCTGCGTCGCAAGCGGTACGGGGGAAAAGGGGACGACCTGGTGTCCAAGCTGGTCAACCGGATTCCCGAGGACGGAATCCCACTCAATGACCGCGACTTCAACAACTATTTCCTCCTTCTTGTAGTGGCGGGCAACGAGACCACACGGCATGCGATCTCCCACACCGCGCTGGCCCTGATCCAGCATCCCGACCAGCTCGAGATCCTGAAGGCCAGCCCAGAGCTGATCCCCGATGCCGTCGAGGAGTTCCTGCGCTGGGCCTCCCCGGTGTATCACTTCCGCAGGACCGCGACGCG
>JAKAOC010000188.1 GCA_021823385.1 Actinomycetes bacterium | reverse complement strand
GGGGCTGGAGTGCATGCTCGTGGCCACCTTCACGCGCGACGCGCTGACCGGAGTCGACTGGGAGCATGCCGGCTCGATCGACATCTTGGACCAGTGCGCCACCGACGTCAGCGAGAATGTCGGGAGGCGCACCAAGAGCGTCGAGCCGATCGATCTATCCGGCGAACCAGACCTTGCGAATCTGGTTAAGTCGATTGATATCGACCAGTAGACCGCGTCGCCGTTGCCAGGGCCCTGCAGGGTCTCTTTACGCCGAGCCGCCGGGGCGGGCGTGGCCCCGGAATGCGAAACTTGAGGCTGCGAGAGCCGTCCCGTGAGATGACGCTCGCATCGCAGTCGCCACCGGTTGGCGACTAGCGTGCGACCGATGGAGCTGGGTTCCGGGCTGGCAACGCTGAAGGGCTATCCGTTTGAGGTGCGTTACAGCGACGGGTCGCTGGTGCGCGCACGCGTGGCCGCCGATATGGCCGGGGCCGCCTACGCCTACTTCAGCCCCCTGTTTTCCGGAGTCGAGCCCGACATCGCCATCGTCGTGGCGGACGAGGGCGACTGGCGGAGCAGGCAGCCATACGGGTTGCCGCTCTTCAATGATGATGCCGGCCAGATACGTCCCGGAGTCGTGGTCATGCCCGCGGCCAGCGGAAGTTTTTGGACGGCAATTGGCCATGACATACGGGGCAGTTCGCCGCGCGGCTACGCGAAATTGCTCGGGGCTTACCCCGATGGGGCAGGTGGACTCAACCTGCAGCCCTTTTTCGACTTGATAACGGTCCACGAGCTCGCCCATGCCTTCGAAGTTCTCGGGGATCTCAGGTTGCCGACCTTTTGGCTGGGGGAGATTTTCGCCAACCTTGCACTTCATGCCTTCGTGGCCAGCAGGTTGCCCGAGAGCCTGGCGACGCTGGAGGTGCTGTCCACCGTAGGAGCGGGAAGCCGGCGCCTCGGCGCTCGGATGCGCGCGGAAGGGTTCAGCACGCTAGAGGAGCTCGAGGCGCATTACACGGGCGGGGAACACCCGATGAGCGCCTTGAACTACGTGTGGTACCAATACCGCTGGCAGCGCCTCGTCGCAAGGATGTTCGAAGTGGACGGCCAGGACGGCCTGGTTCGCCTATGGGAGTGCTTCCACGGCGCCGACCGCTTCGATCCCGGAGAAGTCACCACGGCGGCGGTCGCCGCGTTGTTGCGGGCGGAGGTAAGCGAAACGCTCGGCCGAGCAGTCCGGCACTGGCGCTGAAACCTTTCCGCGGGCGAGGCGAGAAACGCAGCTACGGGTGTGAGCTCATGCATACGGGCGGCACGAACGCCAGAGGCGCGCGATGCGGCTCGGTCATCGTCCAGCGTCGATAAGTCCCTTATGGGCCGCAGGCCTGCCCGGGCACGCTGCCAGGAGAGCTGAACGGCAAGCGAACGGCGGGCCCCCAAACTGCACAGGTGAGGTGCGCCCGGCAGGATGCGTTAAGGCGCCGAGGCAGAACTCGGCGCCTTGGCGCATATGGGAACAGGTGACGCTGATGACCCGGTTCCGGAAGGCGGGGCCGACAACGCGGCGGCGGGCACGGCAGGGCCTAAGTGTTCTCACGTTGCCTGGACGAGGATGGCCGGCAGGCCGCGCTCCCGGTCGTCCCGGGTTGGCTGCGCCGGACCCGCCTTGATCCTGTGGCGGGCGAGGGCGGGTCTGGCCTGGGGCGCGTTCGCATCAGCAGCCGGATAAATCAGGTTTGCCGAGGTCGCGCCGGGGGAGGCGGTCGGCACGGCCGTGCCGGTTCGACGTCAGCTGGTCGGGCTGGTTAGCGTCCAGACGATCGGCTGGAAGGTTTGGAAGGTGAGGACCCCACGCGAATTCTTGCTCGGCAGGAGCTTGGGATATGCCTCGGTGGTGGTGCTGTAGTTGGGATTGTAAATGTACACAGCGGTGGCGCCCGTGTGGATGGTGAAGCTTACAAGCTTGTCGTTAAGCGTCCCGAAGTTGACTCCGGTCTGGGGTCCGGTGTATGAGACGACCTGCCCGTTGATTCGCTCGGTACCCTTGGGGGAGTTGGGGTAGTTGCCGAATTCACTGGTGCAATCTGAGATTGTGCCCTTCGAGTCGTTGCAGATCTGCAGGCCGAAGGTCTTGACGGCATGGCCGCTCGGGGGGGCTACGTCCAAGCCGTTGGGCCAGCTGGTGATGATCGCCAAGACCTGCTCGCTTACCGCTCCCTTGGCGAAGGTGGCGGTGATTCCGAAGCCGCTTATGCTGCCCCCCTTGGGGGTGATCACGGCGGTGGCGAATGCGGAAGCGGCGCCTGGCGCACCGCTGGCCAATGCCGTGGCCGCGGGTACCGCGGTAAGTGCGCCGACGGTGATGGCTCCGAGCGTCAGCTTGGTTCCGAGGTGTCGCATGAGAATCCTCCATAAGGTTCGAAGCGTTTCCGGCTAAAAGAACGGAGTGACCGCGCGGATGGTTCAATCGAGTTCGTGTTGAACGGCTGGACCCGGGCTTGCGTTGTAAAGGTAATGGCCGCATCGTGGGACGAGGATGTTTGTGGGTCGTGGTGAGGCCGACGGTTCCCCGGCCGTTCCTCCGCTGGCCGAGCGCCTTCTCGTGGCCCTCCACGAGGAGTATGCCGGTGTGCTGTTTGCCTTCGCGTTGCGACTGTCAGGGGATCGGGAGAGAGCGGAGGAGGCTGTCGCAGCAGCACTCCTCAGAGCCTGGCAGCACCCCGAAAGCGTAGACGGAAGTCGCGGATCCGCCCGGGCGTGGCTATTCACCGTGGTGCGCAACTACTTGACCGATGGTTGGCGGAGGGATGCGGCGCGGCCCCGCACCTCGGGTCCCGAGCCTCTCGACGGCATCGCCGGATCGGATGAGGTGGAGCGCGTCGTGGAGACCTGGGCTTTGGCGGACGCCATTGCGCGCCTGAGCAACGAGCACCGAGAGGTCCTGTACTACTCCAGTTATCTTGGGCTCTCCGTGGAGGAGATTGCCGCGGAACTTGGGATCCCCACGGGTACGGTCAAGTCCAGGACCTACTATGCCCTGCGGGCACTGCGGTCGGTACTTGAGGAGATGGGTTACGTTCGATGACGAGCCATGAGGAAATGCGGCTTTCGCTCGGTTCCTACCTGACCGGTGGCCTTGGGCCGGCGGCACGTGCCGAGGTCGACGACCATCTCCGCAGTTGCGACGCTTGTAGGGCCGAGCTGGTGGATCTCGCCGCGTTGCCCGGCCTGCTAGGACGCCTCCGTCCGGAGCAACTCGCCTCACAGCCGTTCGATTACAGCTCCTCCGGCGCCGGTCCATCCCATTCCGATCCGTTCGTAGCCGCGTTTGCCGGTCCCGGAGACGAGGGACTCCGCGGGCTGCTGGCCCAGGCCCGGCGGATCGAGGACCGGTCCCGCCGGCGTCTCCGTCGCGTGCGGGCGGCGATGGTCACCTTCGCCGTAGCGGCGGTCGTCGCGACGGCCTTTGCCGTGGTGCCGGCCGCGGCGCCGGTTTCGGGAACCAGCTACCGGCTGAGAGCCGAGACCGTGTCGGCTCACCTCGGCGGAAGTGTGACGCTGATACGCAAGCCGTGGGGTACCGAGCTGGCGCTCTATTTGCAGGGCTTGCCGGCCGGGAAGGACTGCGAGGCCGTGGTCACCGGGTTGCACGGGCAAAGCGCGGCTATCGGCAACTGGTCGGCGACACCGGATCACGTCGCCCGGGTCACCCTCGCCAGCGACATGTCACCGTCCGAACTGGCTTCGCTGACCGTCCGGACCGTTGCGGGGGCGCCACTGCTCACTGCGACCCTTACCAAACCTGGATCGTGATCGCCGGGCAGATTCATCAGGCGCGTAAATGCAGTGGCAGCGCGCATCGGTATTCTCCGTAGCGCGGTTCTTCCCGCAAAGTCCAGACTCCGGAGGCCCGTGGGTGCCACCTGAGTGACCGAAATCGACATTGAACTGGCGGCTTGTCCGGTTCACCGCAAAACGGGTACGGATCACCGGACGGTCCACCCCGACCAAAAACCCGTGGCCGGCAAGGGGGAACGCCCCATGAATTTCGTGAGAATCCCCACTGTCATGCCCGGGACCCGGTATTTTCCTGCTTCAACCATTGAGAAGCCCATGGCTTTGCTGGCCACGGACACGGGGCGTGATCGGCCCAGCCCACCCGATCCGCGGCACTTGGGCCATGACTTGGAGCGAGAACCCCCGCCGATATTGCTTAACCAGGACCGCGGGTGAATCTTCGCCTGCTTGGCCAGGCGTCCAGCGGCGTTCGGGAGTGAACCGGGTCGGAATACGAAAACTAGAGACCGCTCTCCGAGAGGTAGCGCTCGGCTAAGTCGCAGGTACCAGCCGCGAAGACCGGGCCGAGCTCGCCTGCGATCTCAGCTGCCTGGTGCGTGCCGATCCAGGCCAGTAGGAGTAGGCGACGGAAGAGTATGAAGGTCCAGATCTCGTCTTCGTCCTGGGAAGACAGGCTTGATACCCTCCTGTATCCTCTCAGCCAAGCATCGATGAGCGCGGGAACCTGCGGGCGGTCCTCGACAAACGACAATGCGGCGCCAAGGTCGTACAGGAACCAGGAGAATCCGCAATCATCGAAATCGATCACGGTCACCTCGCTCGGGGGTTTCCAGAGCAGGTTTGCCAGTCGCATGTCAGCATGTACAAGTCCGAATCGGTCAGGGGCGGCGCCGAACGCTCGCAGGCGTTCTTCCAGGCGATTCTCGAGGCGTGACAGCACGGCCAATTCCGCGCGCCCGACGCCGATCCCCTGCTGCCAACGACCCCAGCGCGCAACCTGTCCGAAGGCGGCGTCGAAGTCCCAGCTGAAGCGCCTGAACCAGGATGGCCGAGCCCATTCGCGCGCGTGCCGGTGCATCCGGGCCGCAAGCTCCCCCAGCAGGACGTAGCCCTCGTCGGCTTCGGTGAGGTTTGCTTCGGATCCGTCAACGAAATCGAACATAACGCAATGGCGTAGCCGGCCGCTGGGATCCGCGACGGTCGTGACGAGTCGGCCGCGCCGATTGGGAAGAGCCGTTGCGGTGCGCACGCCCTCATCCGCTGAAAGTGCCGACGCCCATGCTAGTTCCGAGGCGATTTCGACTTCGGTGTGGTAATCATGGCGATGGACGCGCATTACCTTCCTGCCACCGTCCTCGAGCAATACGAGGAAGGTCGCGTTTTCCGATACATTCATCAGTTCAAGCCCCGCACCTGCCATGTCCTCGTAATCCGCAAGCGCAGTCTGAGCTGCTGCAGCGGCGCGCCCGATGGCGGCAGGGTCGTCCGAGAGATCGTGTAGCAAATGTTCTGAGCCCCCTCCCGTGGATTATGCCGAGAGACTAACGGCCCCGGCGACGATGGCGACGATTTGTGGATAGCGGTGCCGACAGCGGCCCTGCCCGGAGGTTCAAATCCGGAACGCACTTTTACGTTCGTCCTGAAACAGCCAGCCGCGCGCCGCCCCTGAGGGATCACCGTCGCACGGAGCTTCGGGTGCTCCTCTAACAGGGCGTGCACTCTCGGCGCGAACGGAAGAACGAATTCTGTTTCGGACTTTGTCCATATTCCTAAGGGCCGGTGGGATCGGCGGCGGTGTACACGGTGGACCCGGAGATGCGCAGCTCGGTGGCGACGCGGGAGTTGGGGATTCCGACGGCGATGAGCAGGTGGGTCGATGTGCATTC
>JAKAOC010000187.1 GCA_021823385.1 Actinomycetes bacterium | reverse complement strand
GGAGCGCGACGGCGCCTCCGCTTCGGCGTGCGGGGCGGTGGCGGCCCGGCCGCGCGCGGGGAGCGCACTCAGCAGCGCGAGGCCCGCGGCGCCGACGAAGGCGACCGAGAATGCCGCGAACGCAGGTCCGCCCAGGACAATGGAAGCCGAGACCAGCATGGGGGCGACGAAGAAGAAGACCTCCATCAGCGAGGTGTCCAGGGCCACCAGCCGCTCCATGGTGAGGCGCCCCGCTCCGGAGCGGTGGCCCCCGACGATCAAGTGCCTGGCGATGCCGAAGAGGCCGGCGCCGAGCCCGCCGATCGGGATGGCCATGGCCAAGAGGGCCGCAAAGACGAGCCCATTGGCAAAGTGCGGGGCCAGCAGCCCGAAGACCGCCCACAAGAGGGCAAGAGGCACCATCAGACGCGCAAGGGCAGGACGCACTTCGAGCCTGTCGCCCAGGCGGGCCAGAGGGGCCGAGAAGACGATCTCGCCCAGGGTGAAGGCCGCCACCAGCAGCGAGCCCGCCGCCAGGGCGCGCCGACTGTGGCCCTCGGCCAGCACCAGGGCGAGCGGCGCCATGGCCGCCGGCATGCGGGCGATATTGGCCAGTCCGAGATCCGCTGCTGAGACGCTTCTAAGTACGGTCGACATCTTTGAGCCAAGGTAGGTTCTTGGGCTCATGCTTATCACAGCCTTCTGAAAAGAGAGAAGTTCCAATCGGAGCGCCGCGACCCCCAGCGGGGGTCACCTCAATGAAGAGGGAACGGTGGTTCAGCGTCAAGCTCCGATTTCCAGCATAGTGGGCACATTTTCGCCCTCCGTCCCGGATAGCTCCTGCACAAGGGCGACCAGATGCTCGTGACAGGTCATGAAGACGACCTGCTTTCTCCGGGCGGTGCGCAGCAGCAGTCGCACGACCTCGCGCGCGCGCTCCCGGTCGTGATTGACGAGCACGTCATCCAGCAGCAGGAAGACTCCCAGTGGGCCCTGAGGGGTCTCGAGGGCGCTCACCTCCGCCACCGCGAAGCGCGTGGCCAGGTAGGCAAGGTCGAGAGTCCCGCGGCTCAACGACTCTAGCTTCAGCTCGGCGCCGTCCGCACGGCGTACCCAGGGCTCGTCGTCGTTCAGCTCGAGTGCGGGGTAGCGCCCCTTGGTCAGCTCGGCGAAGAACTCGGAAGCGAGTTCAGCCGCCCCCCGCGTGCGCTCCTGCCCGAAGCGCGTGATCCCCTCGCGCAGCATCTGCTCGGCGAGGGCATAGGCGGCCCAGTCGGCAAAGGTGCGGGCGATATCGGCGCGCAGCGTCTCCGCCCGCGCATTGGCCACGGCCATCCTGGCGTCCACGCCCAGATCCTGGATCTGCCGCTCGAGGCCGCCGAGATCCTGGTTGGCCGAGCTCAGCCTCTCCGAGAGATCCGCCCTGCGCTCCTCGATATCGTTGCGCCTTCCT
The DNA here is from genome assembly GCA_021823385.1 of Actinomycetes bacterium. Next base: position 4,240 of record JAKAOC010000187.1, on the reverse strand, counting down.
TCCAGCGCCGCACCGGCCTCGACATCGGCCAGCAACGCGCGGCCGGAAGGGGTCGCATCCAGCACCGAGTGCAGCCTTGCCTCCTCCTCGGCGATGGCGTGGAGCTCGCGCTCCAGCCCCTGCCTCTCGCTCCGGCGCTCGAGGTGATCCCTCCACTGGCCCCGGTCCGCAATTCCGAAGCGGGCGGTGATCTGGGCCACCTGCTTTTTCGCATCATCAAGACCGGAGTCCGCCAGCTCGGCCTCCACGCCCGCCACCGCGGCGGAGGCACTTTTCACCTCCGCCAGGCGTTCGAGCAGCCGGTCGAGAATCTCGATCGAGTCGCCTTCGGCCGAGATTCCCGCCTCGACCGCGAGCTCCCTGACGTCAGCGGCGAACGAGTCGATCTCGGAACGCGCCGACACGGCCGAGGCACGTGCGGAGCCGAGCGAAGACAACTGCCATCGCAGGTCACCCAAGACCGCAGGCAGCCCATCATGGTTTCCGGCAAGCAGCGCCGCCGGATCCGCAAGCCCGGCACAAACCTCAGCGAGCTTGGCCTCTGCAGCCGAGGAGCGCTCCTCCAGGGCTTCAAGCCGCTGGTCCAGCTCGGCGAGGGCATCCTCGTGTGTACGGCACTCCTCTGCAACCTCCCGTAGCCGCACGGCGTTTTCGCTGATGCCGGTCAGCTCGACCTGGGCCACCGAGAAATCGCCAAAAGAAGGAAGGGCGCGCGAAAGCCCGGCCTCCAGTGCAGCGCGGTCGGCCAACATCTTTTCCAGGCCGTCTACCCCGGCACGCTTGGCGAGGGCGACTCCCCGGGAGCGGATCAACACCACCACCGCCACGACGGCCACGACCAGTGCCGCGGCCGCCAGCGCCAGGGCGCCGGTTCCACCCTTGCCCGCAAACAGGGCCGCCGCGGAAAAGAGCACCAGGGCAATCGCAATCCCACCCAGACTCCGCGGTCCCGCAGCCCCCAGCCGGGCGGCGGCGAGCTCCGTATCCCTCCGCCTCGCCGCGATCTCGCGCTCCAGCCGTGCGCCGTCTCCGGCTGCGCGCCTTGCCCCGTCCAGCTCCGCCGTGAGGGCGGAATAAGCACTCTCGCCGGCCGGCTCGGAGAGCGCGGCCAGGGCCGGCGAGACGAATCCGCCCATCCTGCCCAGAGCCTGTGCATAGGACTGGCGCGCCCGCTGCGCGGACTCTGCATGCGTCGCCCGCTCGCCCTCCAGCGAGGCCATTTCATCCCGGGCTCTGGACACGACAGCGGCCAGGCGTACCGCCTCGCCCAGAGCGTCGAGATCCTTGGCGCCGATCGGATCGGCCCTGTTCACTCCGAAGGTTTCCTGCAGGCGCACGGCCTGCTCCTCCGCGCTGCGCTCGAGGCGCTCCGAACGGTCCAGCTCCTCCGCCGCCCTGCGGACACCCTCGCGCCGGCGGTCAAGAGCGGCGATACGCAACTCGAGGACCGAGACGCTGCCACCGGGATCGACCACGGCCAGCTGGCGGCGGGCCTGCTCCAACCGCGAAAGCGCCTTCGCACGCACCTCCTCCGCAGTGGCGAGGGAGTCGAAGGCTTCCGAGATTTCCTCCTCCGCCTCAACTGGCACCTCGACAGCGGAGATCAGCGGGACGAGCGCGCGCTCCCGCCCCAACCGCCTCTCCAGCACTCCGGCAAGCTGCTCCGCCAGGCCGAGCTGGTGAGACCAGGTGTCGAGCTCCCCCAGCTGCCCTTCGATGGAGGCAATCAGTTCGCGCGTCCCATCCCGCTGGGCGATCAAAGACTCGTACCGGTTGGCGTCCAGCTCGGCGAGGCGCAGATCGCGGCGGACCTCGTCAAGCTCCTTCAGCATGGCATTGATGGATCCGGGTTCCGCAGCGCGCGGAGGCCACAGGCTGTAGGCCCTGGATCGCAACTGCTCGGCAAGCTCGGTCGGGCTCTTCCCGCCGCCGCTCACCGACGCCTCCTGGATGCGCCGCACGACATCGGAATTCCTGGCACTGGTTGCGATCATCTGCTCGATGCCGATGGAGTAGAAGTCCGAGAAGACCCCGGCGGTGAGGCCCCCCAGTGTGCGGGTGATCCATGCGTCGCTGTGATCGGCCATCGGAAGTTCGGAGCGATATCTGGACCCGCCGATGCCCAGCTCCTCTTCGATCACCAGCCGCTTGTTGGGCCTGGCCCCCCTCCCACGCTCAAGTCCCCTTTCGATGAAGAGCCTGCGCGCACCGACGCTGAGCACCGCCGAGCCCTGGGGCTCGGATGCCTCCAGATGGGAGGGAAGCTCGCCGAAGAGGACGAAGGAAACCAGCGCGCGCATGGTTGACTTGCCCGCCTCGTTGCGCCCGTGTACCAGGTTGAAGCCGGGACCGAACTGCAGGCGAACGCCGCGAAGACCTCCGATGCGCCGGGCTTCGAGCTCCTCGAGGGTCAGGCTTCCGCTCGGCTCCGTGCTCACCGTGCCCCCCTGGCGTCGCTGCCGACCAGTGGCCCGATGGCGAGGAGGCAGGCGCGCGCGGCCACGTCGTCAAGCTCGGCGCGCCCAAGCAGTCCTTCGGCGGCGATCTCACGAAGGGCGTTGACGGCCGGCGTATTGAGCGCCCGGCCGCGCAGCCCTGCGGCCAGGGCGGCCAGATCCGTTTGAAGTGGCGGCGCCTCCAGCGCCGTAGCCGCCAGGAGTCCGGCAAGATCAGGACGAAGCGATACCTCCGCCAGGTCGAGGCGGGCCTCGACCTTGGACTCGAGGGACTCGACGAAGACCTTCGGCCTCTCCAGTCCCTCCACCCGGTCGCGCAGAGCCTGGGCCGCCGCCTCCAGGAATTCGGGCTCGGCGCCGGAAACCTCCGCACTGCCGGTCAGGATCACTCTCACGACGAGTCCGGAGAGATCCCCCAGCTCCCCTTGCGCCCCGGTCACCTTCTCCGCCATGGCCTCCACCAGCGCCGTCTCCCCGCCCTCGGGCACCTCGACCTCGATACGCTCGAAGCGCACCGCGGCCAGTTCGACGAACTCCGCGCTCAGCCCGAGGGTCGGCGAGTGGCGAACCACCATGGCCCCCTTTGGCCCCAGCTCGCTCTCCTTCATGCTTCGCCCCTGGAGGGTTCCCGAATAGGCCACCATGGGCCGCTCCGCGAGCACGGCCTGGCGATGGATGTGCCCGAGGGCGAAGTAGTCGTATCCGAGCCGGGTCAGGTCGTCGAGCGAGGCAGGCGCGTAGGAGTCATGGTTGGGGTTGCCCCCGACGTTGGCATGCAGCACCGCCACCGAGAATACCGAGGGGTCGGCCGCGGGAAAGCGAAGCGAGAGGTTCTCGGTCTCCCGGCGCTGGCGGTAGGAGACTCCGGTCACTTCCACCCGGCGACCGGAGCGAGTGAGGAAGGAGACCGTTTCGGGCTCCCCGGGCGCGAAAATGTGCAGGTTCTCCGGGAGTTCTCCCGCCCGGTACCAGCCCTCGTCGACAGGATCGTGGTTGCCGAGGGCCACCAGAACCTTCAGTCCGAAGGCCCCCGCCTCGCGCACCTTGTCCAGGAAGGCGACTTTGGCCCTCACCCCCACTTTTGCGCCGTCGTAGAGATCTCCGGCGATGACCATGAAATCGGCTTCGCTCTCACGCGCGAGCGCGAAGAGCCTTCCCATCGACTCCAGCGAGGCGCGTACGGCGAGCTCGCCGAAGGCGCTTCCCAAACGGCCGGAGAGGCCGATGAAGGGCGAATCCAGATGCAGGTCGGCGGCGTGCACGAAGGTGCAATCAGGCGATGCCAAGTGGTGACTCCTCGATGATGCGGGGCTCCCCCTCGGGCTCCCCCGCCAAGATGTTATCCCCGCCCTGCGACACAGGCGCGGGCCGACAAATGGCCTTGGCACGGACGGCGCAGCTCGGAGCTGATATCCTTCATGGGAATGGCCACATGCGCACCTCTCCGGCCCGGACCTGATTGACCGAGACCCACCTCTCATTCCGCGCGCCCGGGCCCCTCGAAGCCGGCTCCGTGGTAAAGCGCCTTTCCGACTCATCGGACAAGGCGCCACTGGAAATCTCGATCCATCCCCACCAGGAGCAGCGGATCCTTTACGACACGCTGGACTGGTCGCTGCACTCCAAGGGCTGGCAGCTACAAGGGGCGCTCGCCGATGAAGGCGTCTTTCGCCTGGTTCTTTCCAACGCGCGCGGCGTCTCCTTCGCCGGATCGGCCAAGAGTGCCCAGAACTGCCTGAGGGCGGAGCAAATAGAGCCGGCCGGCCTCGCCGAACGGATGTCCG
>JAKAOC010000186.1 GCA_021823385.1 Actinomycetes bacterium | reverse complement strand
TCCGATCTTCCATCTTCCGCCGGCGCCTGGGCGCGACCGCCGACGATCTACACATCTTGAAGGGTTAGCATGCGGGGACTTGTCTTTCTGGTACCGGGGCTGCCACTCCTCGGCTTCGCCATCAACCTCCTCTTCGGGCGCTACCTGCCAAAGCGGGTGGTCGGTTGGCTCGCCACGGTCATGGTCGGCGCCGCCTTTGTCATTGCCATCGTCGAGTACCTGCACCTGTTGTCCATCGCCGCTCCGCGAGTGGAGACCGGCGACCTCTTCACGTGGTTCCAGGTGGCAGGGCTGAAGATCTCCTGGGGCTTCTATCTCGATCCTCTCTCGGCGGCGATGATCCTCTTCGTCACGGGTGTCGCCACGCTGATCCATGCCTACTCCATCGGCTACATGGACCACGACCCGCGCTTCAGGACCTTCTTCGTGTACCTGAACCTCTTCGTGTTCTCCATGTTGACCCTCGTGCTGGCCAACAACTTCGTCCTGACCTTCCTCGGGTGGGAGGGGGTGGGAGCCTGTTCCTACTGGCTCATCTCGTTCTGGTTCCATCGCCACACGGCGGCCTCGGCCGGCAAGAAGGCCTTCATCGTCAACCGCATCGGCGACTTCGGGTACATGGTCGGCATGTTCCTGCTCTTCAAGGTCACCGGGACGCTTAACTACGGCGGCGCGTTCAACGCCGCTCATCACGGCGTCATCACCTCGACGGACGCCACCGCGATCGCGCTGCTGTTCTTCCTGGGCGCGGCCGGCAAGTCCGCGCAGATCCCGCTCTTCGTCTGGCTGGTGGACGCGATGGAGGGTCCGACCCCGGTCTCCGCGCTAATCCACGCCGCCACCATGGTGACCGCGGGCGTCTACCTGATGGCCCGCATCTCTCCGATCCTGCACCTCTCCGCCAGCGCCGGGACGGTGATCGCCATCTTCGGCGTGGTCACCGCCTTTGTCGCGGCCGCGGCGGCCACGAGCCAGAACGACATAAAGAAGGTGCTCGCCTACTCGACGGTCTCCCAGCTGGGTTACATGTTCCTCGGCATCGGCTCCGGGGCCTATGTGGCGGCGATCTTCCTGATGATCACGCACGCCTTCTACAAGGGGCTGCTGTTCCTCGGGGCCGGCTCGGTCATCCATTCGCTCCACGACGAGCAGGACATCAAGAAGATGGGCGGGCTCTACAAGCTGATGCCGATCACCGGGTTCACCTTCATCATCGCCTGGCTCTCCATTGCCGGGCTGCCCCCGTTCTCCGGGTTCTTTTCCAAGGGCGACGTCCTGCTTGGCGCCTATACGAAGTCGCCATGGCTGTGGGCCCTGGGCGCACTCACCGCGGTGCTTACCGCCTATTACATGGGCCGAGAGGTTTACCTGGTCTTCTTCGGAGACGCGCGCTACGCAAAGGCGCTCGCGGGTTCCGACCACCACGCGGAGCCCCACGAGTCGCCCGCGGTGATGACGGTACCATTGGTGGTTCTGGCTTTCGCCTCGGTCGTCGCGGGTGTTCTGAACCTGGGCTTTAGCTCCTCGACCGACTTCCTCGCCAATTGGCTCACTCCGGTGTTCGGGACCGCCGAGGCGGCTCTGGGCTTTGGGACGGGGACCAGGGCCATCTTGGAGGCGGGCGACGCGGTCTTCGCGATCATCGGCATCCTGCTGGCATGGAGGGCCTGGGCCTCGCGGTCCGAGAACCCCTCTCTGGAGCCCCGTTTCCTGGTCAAGGCTTGGGGTATAGACATTTTCCTGGACAGGGTGTTCTCGGGTGGATCGCAGGTTCTTGCCCACTCGATGAACGCGGTGGTGGACAACGCGGTGATCGACGGAGCCGTCAAGGGCACCGGAACGCTGGTTGCGGCCACCGCCGGGCAGGTTCGCAAATTGCAGAGCGGGTATGTCCGCTCCTACGCGCTGGTGATTACCTTCGGCGTGGTCCTGATTCTCGGCTTCGTGCTCACGAGGGCGAGCTTCTGATGGGTGCGCTTCAGTTCTCTGGATGGATAGCGGTGGTGGAAATTGAGTTCTGAGCTTCAAGTGCTGGTCCTACTGCCCGCAATAGCGGCGCTGGTGGCGGCCCTGATCCCAAAGAGCGCGCGGGGCAAGGCGGTCTATCCGCTTGCGATCGGCGTCTCCGTGGTGGAGGCGGTTCTGGCCATCGTGCTGGCCGTCCAGTTCAAGCCAGGAGTGGCCGGATACCAGGGCGTCTCGTCGTACAACTGGATACCCACCTTTGGGATCTCGTGGCGGTTGGGCGTTGACGGCATCTCGATATTCCTGGTGCTCCTCACCGCGATCATCTTCCCCTTGGCGCTTCTGGGCGCAAGGGAGAAGGTGAATTCCCACACCTTTGCGGCCTGGATGCTTCTGCTCGAGGCGGCCTGCATGGGCAGCTTCGCCAGCTTGGACCTCTTCGCCTTCTTCGTCACCTTCGAGCTGACCCTCATCCCGACCTACTTCCTGATCGGCTCCTGGGGCTACGAGCGCGGCGGCGCGGCGGCCATTAAGTTCTTCGTGTACACCTTCCTTGGATCCGCCCTTCTCTTGGTCGGCATGCTGGCGCTGGTCTTCATCCACGACAGCCAGACCGGCGTGGTGACATTCAACATCTCCCAGCTTGCCAACACTCGTCTCTCCTCCACCACGGAGGACTGGCTCTTCCTCGCCTTCACGGCGGCCTTCGCGGTCAAGGCCCCGATCTTCCCCTTCCACACCTGGTCCCCGGACGCCTACAGGCAGGCGCCGACCGCCGGCGTCGTGGTGCTCGCGGCCATTATGGCCAAGCTCGGCACCTATGGCATCCTGCGTTTCGACTTCACGCTCTTTCCCCGCGCCGTAGTGTCCTTCGGGCCCCTGCTCCTCACGCTGGCGGTGATCGGAATCATCTACGGAGGCGTTGTCGCTGCAGCCGAGACCGACATAAAGCGGATGCTCGCGTACTCCTCGCTCAGCCACATGGGCTTCATCGTGCTCGGCATCTTCGGCCTTAGCAGGGCAGGCGTTGCAGGCGGCGTTCTGCAGATGATCAACCACGGGGTCTACACCGCGGCGCTCTTCCTCCTGGTTGGATACCTCTTTTTCTCCACCGGAGCGTTCGACATGGATTCCATGGGTGGACTGCAGTCACGCGCCCCGGTTCTGGCGGGGATCTTCACGCTCTTCGTCATGTCGTCAATCGGGCTCCCCGGCCTCTCAGGGTTCGTTGGCGAGTTCCTGATCCTGGTGGGCGGGTTCTCGACGCACCGCTGGTGGGCTGTGGTCGGCACCTTTGGCGTCGTCATCGGTGCGGTCTACATGCTCTGGGCGTACCAACGGGTGTTCCACGGGACTCCCAAAGAGCCGGAACTCGTTCCCGCGGAGCGCGCGATCGACTTGAAGCGGTCACAGGTCCTGGTGCTGGTCCCGCTGATCGTGATCGTGATAGCGCTCGGAGTGTATCCGCGCCCGATTCTCTCGCGCATTAGCCCGACCGTGGACGCCCTGGTCGCCCATGTCCAGGCCGCACAGCCAGGGCCCTCGGCGGCCGCGCACGTCCAAACAGGAAGGAACTGAGGCTCACATGGAGCACTTATTTGCAGTGATCTCCTCCGGACCGGCGATCATTTTTCCGACCATCTCCTACAAGGCGATCGGCCCGGAAACGATCCTGGTGGTCGGGGCGCTGGTGGTAATGCTGACCACCTCGCTGCTTCCCTCTACGCGCCGAACCCGGACACCGTCGGTACTGGCTGCGCTGGCCGCCCTGCTCGCCTTTGCCGATTCGGCGACCATGTGGGCGAATTTCGTCGACCACGGGCCCTACCGGGCGATCGCCTCCTCCATCACCATCGACGGCTTTGCCGTCTTCCTGCTGGTGACCATTTCGGCGACCACCTTCATGGGAACCCTTCTCGCCTCGGCCTATCTATCCGAGGGGCGCTTCGGCACCGGCGAGTTCCAGGGGCTACTCCTTCTCTCGGCCTCCGGGGCGATGCTGCTGGCCAGCGCCGGCGACCTGATCGTCGTCTTCCTGGGGCTCGAGATCCTTTCGATCGCCCTTTACGTCCTGGCCGGGTTCGAGAAGCGTTCGACCGCCTCCGGCGAGGCGGGTCTCAAGTACTTCATCCTGGGTGGGTTCTCTTCCGCGATCTTCCTCTATGGGATCGCCCTGACCTACGGGGCGACAGGCTCGACCAACATAGCAAGCATCGCGGGCTTCCTGGCCTCGAATTCCTTAACCGCAAACGGCGTGCTTCTGGCGGGGATGGCGCTGCTCATCGTCGGCCTTGGCTTCAAGGTCGCAGCCGTCCCGTTCCACCTCTGGACGCCCGACGTATATCAGGGGTCCCCCTCGGCCTCGGTGGGCTACATGGCCGCGGTCGCAAAGGCCGCGGGTTTCGCGGGCCTGCTTCGCATCCTGGTTTCCGCCTTCCCCACGCTTCGCCTCGAGTGGCAGCCCATCATCTGGGCGTTGGCTGCGCTCACGCTGCTGGTGGGCGCCGTCCTGGCTGTGGTGCAGAACGACTTGAAGCGCATGCTGGCCTATTCGTCCATCAACCATGCGGGGTTCGTGCTGCTCGGCGTGGAGGCGGCCACTGCCAAGGGCACCTCGGCCTCGATCTACTACCTGCTGGCCTATGCGTTCATGGTGGTTGCCACCTTCGCAATCGTCAACTCGTTCGAGGATCGCGAGACCGGGCGTGTGCCCCTGGAGAACCTGCGGGGACTTGCCACGCGTAATCCGGGGATCGCCTTCTTCCTGGCCGTTCTCCTGGTGGCGCAAGCCGGAGCCCCCCTGACCACCGGCCTGGTGGCCAAGTTCGCCGTGGTTTCGGCAGCCGTCTCGGCGCACTCCTACGTTCTCGCCATCATCGCGATGCTCTCCGCCGTCATTGCCACCTTCTTCTACCTGAGAGTGGTGGCGGTGGCCTACGCGCGCGGGCCGAGGAGGCGCTCACTCGTGAGCCAGCCGCAAATGGCCATGGCGGCTACCACCAGTGGGGCGACCGCCGGGGAGGGCGAGGTCGCTTCGGCGCCTTTGACGGAGAAGATCTCCCTTCCGGTCGAGGCGCAGATCGCGGTGGGTATCGGCGTGGCCGGTACCGTGATCTTCGGCATCTTCCCCAACTACATCCTGCACATGGCCGACTTGGCCAAGGTGCTTCTGTAGGAGGGGCCGTTCAGCCCCTCGAGGGCGTGCCCGGTATCAGAAGCAGGTCCTGGAGCGGCATTGGCCTGCCGAACAGGTAGCCCTGCGCGGCGTCGCATCCCATTGCCAGAAGGCGGGAGTATTGCAGCTCCGTCTCCACGCCCTCGGCCACTGTCCGGATGCCGAAGGTTTGGCCGAGTTTGACGACCGAGGAGACGATGGCCTCGTCTCCCGCATCGGAGCCGAGGCCGGAAATGAAGGACCTGTCCAGCTTCATCTCGGTGAAGGGCAGCTTGCGCAGGTAGGTCAGGGAGGAGTACCCGGTCCCGAAGTCGTCTATGGCCAAGCCGACCCCGAGGTCCCGCAGCCTGCGCATTCTGGCGGTGGCGACTTCCAGGTCGGCCATGAGGGCGGTTTCGGTCACCTCGAGGGTGAGGCGTTCGGGCTCGAACCCCGACTGGGCCAGCAGCTCGTCCACCAGCTCCGTAAAGCCGGGCGCCAGGAGTTGGTGGCCCGAAACGTTGACGCTCAAGGTCAAGGCCACTCCGTTCCGCGCCCAGGCGGACAG
>JAKAOC010000185.1 GCA_021823385.1 Actinomycetes bacterium | reverse complement strand
CCGCGGACCTACTAGGCGATGACTCCATCCGTGCCGCGTATTTGGGCGGCTAGAATACCCTTAGGGGTATTGACGGAGGAACCAGCCATGAGCAATAGCACCGAGTTCGCTGCGTCGCAGCCGGTCGGCATTCAGCTCACCGACGACGAGGCCAAGGACCTGTTGCGCCGGCTTGCCCGGGTTGAGGGGCAGGTGCGTGGCCTGGCGAGAATGATCGAGGAGCGCCGCGAGTGCGACGATGTCGTGACGCAGTTCCAAGCCACACTCAAAGCCTTGGAGCGGGTTGGGTTCCGCATGGTCGCTGCACAGCTCTTCGCCTGCGCCAAGAGAGAAGACGTCCAGTCCCTCGAGGAGTTCGAGAGGCTTCAGAGCCTCTTCCTCAAGCTCAAATGATCCCCAGCTTCGTCGAGCCGGCCCTGGTTCATACTGATCAATGAGAAACCGCCGCAGCTTTAGGCCGCGGCGGTTCCGTTCGTCTTCTCAGGGAGTAATCAGGCTACGGTGCCCTGCCGCCCCCCTCCGGCGACGAGCTCGAGGCCGTGGCGGGCCCAGGAAACCATGCCTCCCTCGAGGTTCATGACGTTGTACCCCTGCTCCGACAAGAAGGCGGCCGCACTGGCTGACCGGGAGCCTCCACGACACACTACGATCACCGGCTTGGTCTTTTCGATCTTGTTGAGGTTGGCCGGTATGGTGTTGAGGGGGATGTGCTTCGCCGCGGGGGCGTGCCCGTAGTCCCACTCCATCTTCTCGCGTACGTCTATGAGCTGAGCGCCGTCCGAGATCATCGTGTGAGCGTCACGGGCGGATACTGAGGGAAGCTTGGTTCTGAAGAACAACAGTCTCTCCTTGAGTCGGCTTTTGATCCATAATACCGGGGAGGGTATCAATTCGTCACTTAATGTACGTACATTTAAGCGCCCTCTCATAATGAGGCCGTGAGATGTCGGAAACGCCCTTGGCAATGGGCCGCGACATGCCCTGGCCAATTGAAGCAACCTCCCATTGGGCAACTAGCTTGGTATCCATATGAATTCCCACACCGAGCAACTCGAAAACAACCAGGTCAAGCTTCTCGTGGAGATTCCCGAAGAGGAGCTGGCGCCGGACATTGAGCAGGCGTTTCAAAAGGTGGCACGGCAGGTTCGGCTTCCCGGATTCCGGCCCGGCAAGGCTCCCCGGCGGGTTCTGGAGGCCAAACTGGGCCGCGGATTCGCCAGGGCGGAGGCGATAAACGACAACGCCGGCCGGTGGGCCGAGCAGGCGATTATCGACAATGAGGTGGAGGCGATCTCACGCCCGGCCGTAACCGTCACCGAAGGTGAAGAGGAAGGCCCCCTCAAGATCGACGTGGTTGTGGAGGTCAGGCCGGAGTACGTCTTTGAGGGTTATGGCGACCTGCGCATCGAGTTCCCGGCGCCTAACGTCTCCGACGACGAAGTCGCCGAGCAGATCGAAAGGCTGCGTGAGGCATTCGGAAACTACGAGGACTCGGAAGACGCAATTGGCGAGACCTCCGTGGCGACCATCGATTTCGAAGTCACGGCGGAGGGCTCAGATCCCAGTACGGTGACCGACTACGTGCTCCGGATCGGTGCAGCCGAACCGGTAGAGGGCCTGGCGGCCGCCCTTAGCGGCAAGTCGGTTGGAGATACGTTCGAGTTTGAAGCTCCCGCCTCGGTTGAGGGTGAAGAGCCCCGGAAGGTGACCGGAACGGTCAAGGCCCACCAGTCTCTCGTCAAGCCGGAACTCGACGACGATTTTGCCAAGGACGTCTCGGAGTTCGAATCCATTGACGAGCTACGAGAGGACGTGCGCACGAGCCTGGGCAACTTCCGGCGCTCGCTTCTGAGGAACTCCTGGCGGCAGGTCATGGCCAACACGCTTTCCGAGGCCGCCGGCATTACGGACCTGCCAGGCTCCTTGGTTCAGCGCGAGTACGAGAACCTCTCCCATGACTTCGGCCACAGGATCGAAAACACCGGCCTCAGCTTTGCCAAGTACCTCGAGGTCGCCAATACGACTGCGGATGAGCTCTCATCGCGGCTCGCGTCCGAGGCTGTAATCGAGACCCGCTTGGATCTTGCCCTGCGCGCGCTGGCCAATGCGGAAGGACTCGCTGCGACCGACGCTGAAGTCGACGAGCAGGTGGCTCAAATCGCTAATGCCAGCGGCATGGACACCGATGATGCCCGCGAGCGTCTTCGGCTGAGCGGCCAGCTCTTCGCGCTTAGAGCCGAGATCGCCAAGCGCAAGGCACTCGATTGGGTTTTCGATAACGCGAAGCTCGTTGACGACAAGGGTAACGACCTCACTCGATCGGACATTACGGGCGAGGCTCCGAAGATCGAGGAAGCTCAGGTTGAGGTGGAGCCGGAGGTGTCCGCCGAGGCCGCCGAGGCCGCCGAGGATGATCGAGAAGAGGCGACGGAATAGAGCCCTGCTCTAAGTCGTCGGCCCCGCCAAGAGTGATGTGCGGCAAAAAGGAGTCTCACGTGGAAGCTTTCAATTATTTGGTGCCGACCGTGGTGGAGTCCTCCACCCGGGGTGAAAGGGCGTATGACCTGTACTCCCGACTTCTGCGGGAGCGCATCATCATCCTTGGCACGCCAATAGACGATGCGGTGGCAAATCTGGTCTGTGCTCAGCTCCTGTTCCTTGAGTACGAGGACCAGGAGAGAGACATCAACCTCTATATCAACTCGCCCGGAGGCGACATCACCGGCCTGTTCGCGATATACGACACCATCAAGTTCATTAGGCCGGATGTCTCCACCTTCTGCTTCGGGCAGGCGGCCTCCGCGGCAGCCGTGCTGCTAGCGGCCGGCGCGAAGGGCAAGCGCTTCGCACTGCCGCACGCGAGGGTACTGCTCCACCAGCCTTACGGCGGTGTAGGGGGCCAGGCGACGGACATCGAGCTGCAGGCCAAGGAGATCCTTCGCATGCGGGATCTGCTTAACGAGATGCTCGCGGCCGACACCGGCCAATCCGTTGAAAAGATCCAGACGGATACCGACCGTGACTTCATCCTCGATGCCAACGAGGCGCGCGAATACGGAGTTATCGACGAGGTCCTTTCTTCGAGAGGAGCTGTCGAGGCGGGGGCTATCGCCCGCTAGGCGGAGTGTGGGCTTGGCCGCCGGATGTGCGCTTGGCCCTCCGGCAAGGCTAAGGTACCGAATTGGAGGTAGCGGGGGATGGCCAAGTTTGGTGAGAGCCAGGATCTGGTGAAGTGCAGTTTCTGCGGTATGTCGCAGAAGCAGGTTCGCAAGTTGATCGCTGGCCCTAGTGTCTACATTTGCGACGAGTGCATTCGCCTGTGCGTAGACATCATCTCCGAGGACGACGGGTCGAAATCCGATTTCCGAGTCGACAAGCTTCCCGCACCCCAAGAGATTTCCGCCTTCCTGGACAACTACGTAATCGGCCAGGAGCGCGCCAAGAAGGTGCTCTCCGTCGCGGTCTACAACCATTACAAGCGGGTGCAGCAGGGCAACATCCTCGACAAGGAGGTTGAGCTCTCCAAGTCGAACATCCTGCTTCTCGGGCCTACCGGCTGCGGCAAGACGTTGCTCGCCCAAACCCTCGCCCGCATGCTCAACGTGCCTTTCGCGATAGCTGACGCCACTGCGCTGACCGAGGCCGGATATGTGGGCGAAGACGTCGAGAACATCCTTCTGAAGCTGATCCAGGCCGCGGATTACGATGTCAAGCGGGCTCAGACCGGGATCATTTACATCGATGAAATCGACAAAATAGCCCGAAAGGCCGAGAACCCCTCAATAACGCGTGACGTTTCGGGCGAAGGGGTCCAGCAGGCGCTGCTGAAGATACTGGAGGGGACGGTCGCCTCGGTGCCGCCCCAAGGAGGGCGCAAGCATCCCCACCAGGAGTTCATCCAGATCGACACCACCAATATCCTCTTCATCGTCGGTGGTGCGTTCTCGGGCCTGGAGAAGATCGTCGAGGCGAGGATCGGCAAGAAGAGTATCGGCTTCAGGGCCGACCTCCGGGGAGACAACTACGACGAGTCCGAGCTCTTCCATTATGCGCTTCCTGAGGACCTGCTCAAATTCGGCCTTATCCCGGAGTTCGTGGGCCGTCTGCCGGTCATGGGGGCGGTCTCCAATCTCAAGCGTGACTCCCTGATCCGAATTCTGGTCGAGCCCAAGAACGCGCTGGTCAAGCAGTACAAGCGGACGTTCGAGCTCGACGGCGTCGAGCTCGAGGTCGCTGACGACGCACTTGAGGCCATTGCCGATCTGGCTCTGCTTCGAGGGACTGGTGCGCGTGGTCTCCGGGCGATCCTCGAAGAGGTCTTGCTTGACGTGATGTACGAGCTGCCTTCGCGCAGCGACGTGCAGCGGTGTGTCGTTGACGCGGAGGTCGTGGCCAAGCGTGCCGCTCCGACCCTGGTTCCGCGCGCCGGCGGGAGCGAGCGCCCTCCGCGCACGCGCCGCGCCTCCTAGCACGAGACCCTCCGGAAGCTAGGAAGCAATGAGCTGGACGATCCAGGAAGCTCTCGCTTGGCTCGATGGGCACGACAATTTTGAGGCAAAAGGCGCTTTTGCCAAGGAACCCAGCCTTGAGCCCGTTGCGTCGCTCATCGAGGCGCTTGGCATTTCACCCTCGGAGTTTCGGACGATTCACGTGACCGGCACCAACGGCAAGGGGTCGGTTTCGCGGATATGCACCGAGCTGCTCGTGCGGATGGGCCAGAAGGTGGGAACCTTCCTTTCGCCGCACTTGGACCGCGTGAATGAGCGGATACTCATAGGTGGCGCGCCCGTGTCTGACCGCCTGCTTGCTTCAGAGCTGCTTGTGGTCGCTGGCCTTGAGGAAAAGCTGGGTCTTTCGCTCAGCTGGTTCGAGGTGTTAACCGCTACCGCGCTATCCCTCTTCTACGCCGAAGGGGTAGAAGCTGCGGTTATAGAGGTGGGTATCGGCGGGACTTGGGATTCCACCAACGTGGTCGACGGCGATGTCGCGGTGGTGACGCTGGTTGGCCATGACCATCTGGAACTGCTTGGCCCCGGCCTGGAGGGCGTTGCCGAGAACAAGGCCGGCATCATCAAACCCGATTCGGTTGTGGTGCTCGGCGCAATCCCCGACGAGCTGATGAACTACTTTCGTGATCGCCCAAGCCGTGGGGTGCTAAGGCTCGGACATGAGTTCACGGCCTCGGACCAGGCGCTCGGTGTGGGTGGATGGCGATTCGACCTGCGCACCCCCAGAACCATCTACGAGGAGCTGTTCGTCGCTCTTCACGGTCGGCATCAGGTAGACAACGCGGCGGTGGCGATAACCGCTGTAGAGGCCCTGGCCGGGTCCAGCCTCGATTACGACACAGTCGGAGTGGCCCTTGCGGGCGTGTCGGTGCCCGTTAGGGCCGAGGTCATTTATCGCAATCCGCTGGTGCTTGCGGACGGCGCACATAATCCGGAGGCGGCGGAGGCGCTGGCGCGCACGATGGCGGAGGAGTTCGCCGGGATCGAGCCGGTGTACGGAGTGGTGGCCATGTTGGCGGGCAAAGATGCGCGAGCTGTGATCGGGTCGCTAAAGCCTCGGCTGGCGGGCGTCTTCGTCACTACTGTCGGCGACCAGCGGTCTATGTCCACCAGCGCGCTTGGTGCAGCGGCACTGGAGGCGGGTTGCTCCGTCCTGGAGGCGGCGACTGTCGAGGAGGCGGTC
>JAKAOC010000184.1 GCA_021823385.1 Actinomycetes bacterium | reverse complement strand
GGCTGTCGTGCACGTCGATCCTGAGGAGCTCTGAGCGACCCGGGCTCCTCAAACCGGTAAAGGATGGGCGCGCCGCACCGCCTGCGAAATGCTGCCCAGCTCCAGCATCACCGCGTGCAGAGCATCCTCGCCAAGTGCTTCCACGGCCTGAGCCGAGAGAATGTCGGTGGAGGACTCGATCTCCCTCTTCAGCTCGCGTCCGGTTTCGGTCAACGCCGTTCCGTCCGTCGCGACCAGGCCCCGCGCGGCAAGGCCCGCAACTCCTGCCGCCCAGTCCTCCTCGCGATACCCGCGCGAGCGGGTGAGGAACTCCTTCGTGGCGCGCCCGTCGAGGTGGTGGACGATGTTGGCCTCCATCGAGCCGAGCCCCCTGGTGGCGAGAAGAGCCATGTGGGTGTCGCCCCGATGTTCCCGAAAGAGCGTCATGACCTGCCAAATCCGAACGGCCGGCTCGTCCACCAACGGGACGGAAAGGTGACCACCGAAGAGCGGGTGCCCGGCGACTGGGAGAGCGGACGCGATGGGTTCAAGGACGGCCGCAAGGCGTTCGAGCCCGCTGGTGTCCTCGTCGGAAAGTGCCGTGGACATCATCGCGCCCGCCGCCTTGAGGCGGGCTCGCGTGACCTCTTCGGGCGAGGCGAGCTCCCAGGCCGAAGGGATAGACCTCGCCACCAGTCCCGGCGCGAAGGAGTAGAACGTTGCCGCCACGACCTCGGCGGCTACTCTGCCCATCGGCGCGGAGCGTGAGGCGAAATAACCCATCCAGCCCGGCTTTAGCCCTACATCGGCGTAGGCGTCCTGCGCGGCCTGCACGAAATAAATCGCCGAATGCATCGGCTCGTAGGATTGATAGAAGGCTCTGGACAGTTCGGCGTCGGTCGGCATTGGCCATATCCCCCTTGCACAGCGATTCTCGCAGCGTAGCGCTGTTCGACTGCGCGTGTTTCCTTACGATTAGCCATCCGTGCGAATTATGCTTTCTTGAGTGCCCCAGTATCCCATTCGCATCTACGGTGATCCTGTCCTAAAGCAGCCGACTCAGGTGGTGGACAAGATCGATGCAACCGTTGCCAAGCTTGCCGCCGACATGATCGAGGTAATGCACCAGGCGCCCGGGGTGGGTTTGGCCGCCAACCAGGTGGGCATATCCAAGCGGATGTTCGTCTACGACATCGGCTCCGGCGCCAAGGTGGTTATCAATCCCGTGATAAACGAGACCGATGGCGAGTGGACCTATGAGGAGGGCTGCCTTTCCGTCCCAGGCCTGTACTGGCCGATCGTGCGCCCTCGGCGCGTGCACCTGGAAGGTCTGGACCTCGACGGCAATCCCGTTTCCGTGGATGCCGAGGACCTCGAAGCAAGGGTCTTCCAACACGAAATCGACCATCTGGACGGAGTGCTGCTGGTTCAGCGCCTGGATGAGGAGCAGCTGCGCGAGGCCAAGCGTGAGCTTCGGCGTATCGCGGTCGGGAGGCGTTAGCCCCCCTTGGATAGGCGCTTCCCCGGCTTGCCGGCTAAACCCCGGACCGTGTTCTTCGGCTCGCCTACAGTGGCTGCCCAAGTGCTCGAACGCCTGCTTGCAGAGGGCCTCGCCCCCTCGGCGGTGGTCAGTAACGCGGAAAAGCGCCGGAACCGGCGGGGCGCTCCGACGCCGACTCCGGTCGCCGCGCTTGCCAAGGTTCACGGAATACCCGTTTTTCACGATCCGGCCGAGCTCTCGGGCGAGGATTTCCAGCTCGGCCTGGTGGTTGCTTTCGGCCGCATCCTGCGGCCACCCGTACTCGAACTCTTTCCCATGGTGAACCTTCACTTCTCATTGCTTCCGCGCTGGCGGGGTGCCGCCCCGGTTGAGCGGGCGATCCTCGCCGGCGACGATTCGACCGGGGTGTGCCTGATGGCCGTGGAGGAGGGGTTGGACGAGGGTGACGTCTTTGCCGAAGTCCGCGTTCCAATCGGCGCACGGGAGACGGCGGGCGAACTGCGCGCCCGGCTGGCCGAACTGGGGGCGGAGATGCTCCGCGACGCCCTCCGCGTGGGAGGGCCCGCGTTTGCCGCACCGAGGCCACAGGTGGGTGAAGTGACTTATGCGGCAAAAATCGGTAGAGACGACCTGCGCATCGACTTTCGCGAGGCGGCCGAGGCGGCCGAGAGGCGGGTGCGGGTTGGTGGCGCCTGGTGCATGGCCGGGGAGAGCCGACTCAAAGTCTTGGAAGCCTTCGCCGTACCCGACCGAGGCGAAGGGCGCGAAGCGGGAGAGGTGGCCGGAGAGACGGCTGCCTGCTCACCTGGCGGACTCCGGCTGATCAGGGTGCAGCCCGAAGGGGGACGGCCGATGCCGACCGCGGACTGGCTGCGTGGCCGTGCCAGGAGTGGCGCCGGGCTCGTCTTGAGCTAGGCGCCGAGCCCACCACTCCGGTGCATCCGCGGTCTTCGGAGTCGTATCGCCGATCATCAGCCGAGGCGGCGCTCGCGAGGTTTCGGCTCGGTGGTTAGCCTGCCATGGAGAGGGCGGGAGTTTGTGCGCGCCCCGACTTTAGGAGGAACCTTGTTCACTGGGCTGGTGCAAGCGGTTGGGAGCCTGGTCACACGAGACGGTGGCCGGTTCGAATTCCGCTGGCCGGGCATGTCGAATTTCGTGATGGGGGAGTCAGTCGCCGTCTCGGGCTGCTGTTTGACCGTCGTCGGCTCCGAGGGTGAACTCTTCTACGCCGACGTGGTGGAGGAGACCCTTTCCAAGACCCATCTTGGCCGTCTGGCCGCCGGGGCGCCGGTCAATCTCGAGCGTCCGATGGCAGCGGGCGATGTATTCGGCGGCCACATGGTCCTGGGGCATGTGGATGGGACCGGCCGGGTCGAATCGCCGGCTCCGCGCCTACGGATCTCCTACCCCGCGGATTTCGATGGCTACGTGGTTGACAAGGGTTCGGTTGCGATAGAGGGCGTAAGCCTGACGGTGGCGGATCGGGGGCCGGGTTGGGTGGAGGTTGCGATTATCCCCCACACAGCCGAGGTAACTACACTGGGGGGAAAGAGACCAGGTGACGAAGTCAACCTCGAATTCGACGTTATCGCAAAGTACGTGGCCCGGATGATCGAAGCGCGCCTGGGAGAGCCCGGAGGCAAATAGCCCCGGGACCCTTATGCAAGGAGCGAGATGCCGTTAGCGTCGATTGCCGAAGCCGTAGAAGCTATACGGCGCGGAGAGATGGTGGTCGTCGTCGACGACGAGGACCGGGAGAACGAGGGCGACCTAATCATGGCGTCGGAGTTCGTGACCCCGGAGGCGCTCTCCTTCTATCTCGAGTTCACCTCGGGCCTGATCTGCATAGCCCTGACGGGCACGCGGTTGGACGAGCTTGACATACCCCTGATGGTGCACGATAACACGGAGTCCCAGCGGACCGCGTTCACGGTGACCGTGGACGCCGCGCATGGCACCACAACCGGCATATCCGCCGCCGACCGCGCGACGACGATCCGCACCTTGGTGGACCCGGACGCGAAACCGCGGGATCTGGCCAGGCCCGGCCACATTCTGCCGCTCAGGTATCGCGATGGCGGGGTGCTCAAACGTCAGGGACACACCGAGGCGAGCGTGGATCTGGCCAAGCTGGCCGGCTTGGCGCCCTCGGGAATCCTGTGCGAGATCGTCACCAAGGATAAGACTGCCATGGCCCGCTTCGATGAGCTCGAGCGCTTCGCGGGCGAGCACGGCCTGCTCATGGTCTCCATAGCCGACCTGGTCCGGTATCGCCGCACCAAGGAGAAGCTCGTCCGCCGAGTGGAGGGGGCTCAAGCGAAGATCCCGACCGCTTTCGGGGACTTCGTTGGAATCGTCTACCAGTCCGTGCTCGACTCCGAGAACCATTTCGCCATGGTCCTGGGTGAGATCGATCCGGATACTCCCACCCTGGTTCGCGTCCATTCCGAGTGCCTGACCGGGGATGTCTTCGGCTCTGAGCGCTGTGATTGTGGTCCGCAGCTACAGGCGGCAATGCGAACCATCGCCGAGGAGGGCAGTGGCGTCATCGTCTACCTGCGCGGTCACGAGGGGCGAGGAATCGGGATAGCGCACAAGATTCGCGCTTATTCGCTCCAGGAGAAGGGCCTCGACACCGTGGATGCCAACCTCGAGCTCGGCTTGCCTGTGGATTCGCGCGAGTATGGTATCGGCGCTCAGATCCTCGTCGACCTTGGGGTCGGCAAGATGCGCCTGATGACCAACAATCCGGCCAAGTACGGCGGCCTGGCCGGCTTCGGCCTGGACATCGTGGAGCGCGTGCCGCTTAACATTGCGCCCAATCCAAACAACATCGCCTACCTGCGCACCAAGAAGGATCGCCTCGGTCACATTATCGATGGGGTATGACGCCGGGGCCGCCTGCCACCGGCGGTGCCTGCGGTAATGTCTAACCATGGCCAAGACCTTTGCCGGCGGATATCAGCCTTTTTCCGGGCAGGTGCTCATCGTCGCCTCCCGCTTCAACGAACTGGTCGTTGACCGGCTCGTTGCGGGAGCAAAGGACTGCCTGGTGCGCCACGGTGTCTCCGATGAGGCGATCGACCTTGCTTACGTGCCCGGCGCAGCCGAGCTGCCACTTGCCGCGAAGGTTGGTGCGGAATCGGGACGTTACGAAGCGGTGATCTGCCTCGGGGCGGTGATTCGTGGGGCGACGAGCCACTACGACGTGGTCGTCTCCAACATGGCCAGCGGGATTCTCTCGACGACACTCGCCAGCGGCGTGCCGGTGATCATGGGTGTTCTAACCACGGACACGATCGAGCAGGCCTTCGAGCGGTCGGGAACCAAGGACGGCAACAAGGGCTTCGACGCCGCCTTGGCCGCGCTGGAGATGGTCTCGGTCCTTTCCCAGCTGGGCAAAGGCTAGGAAGGGCGCGAGTCCGGGCCTCCGCCTACACCTTCCAGGAGAGCATGCACTCTTTCGGAAAGCATGGCCATTTCGAGGTCGCCCTCACAGCTCCGGACCTCCAGGGTGCGCATCCCCAGCGCCTCGGACATGCTTTGAGCGCCGATCCCCTCGAAGAGGCGCCGCCCGTCACTTCCGCCTAGCAGTTTTGGGGCGATGAAGAGCCGAAACTCGTCCACCAGTCCGCCCGCGAGGAAGGAGTGTGCGACACTCGCACCCCCCTCTACCATCAACTGGATTATCCCATCGGTCTTGAGCCGGTCGAGCAGGGCGTTTATGGTTCCATGCCAGGAAAGTGCGGGATTGACGTTTGCTTCGGCGGGTATGTCACCCAGGACGACTCGCAGGGGGGAGTCGGCTGAGCGGCTCACCCCGTCCGGACGCAGGTCGAGGCGCGGGTTGTCCGCTCGGAGGGTGCCCGACCCGACCAGAATCGCGTCGGAGTCGGCGCGCAACTCCTGCACCCGTAATCTGGCGGCTTCGCCCGTGATCCATTTCGAGGAGCCGTCGGCCGCGGCGGTGTACCCGTCCGCGGTCATCGCCATCTTCAACAGCACGTACGGCCGGCCGAGCGAGCGGGATACCAGGTAGGGCCTGAGCTCTTGGAGGCGCCGCCCCGCGCCCACTCCCATCTCGACATCAATGCCGGCTTGGCGCAGCATGGCGATTCCACTCCCGTTGACCCTGGGATCCGGGTCCCTGAGCGAGACGACCACGCGCTTCACTCCGGCTTCGATTATCCGTTCTACGCACGGTAGATCGGA
>JAKAOC010000183.1 GCA_021823385.1 Actinomycetes bacterium | reverse complement strand
GCTAATGCTACTACTAACCGCCCCTGCTGTCAAGCCACTCGTGTCTACAAATAATGACCGTACAGCACTGTCTTGCCAGGACAAGGGTCAAATCGGGGCTCTTGGCGGGGGTAAGTTCGGACTAGCGCAGCGATAGCCTCTCGACTAGGCGCGGCCGGTTCCGGGGAAACCCGGGGCCGGCCGCTTCCTTCCGCCGGGGCTTGCCGGAGGCGCGCTCGGGCTCTTTTGCTTATGCGGCCTAGGGAATCGAACATATGTTCGATATAATTGGCCCATGGCTAATTTGGCCCTCGCCGATCTCAGGTCTATAACAACCCCCCAGGCGCTCTCTGCCGGCCAGACCATGGAGCTCTCCTCATGGCTGGAGCCGCTCTTTCCGGGTTCCTACCTGCGCCGGGGCTCTGTGGGGCTCATCGGGGGCGCGCCCGGCAACGGGGCTACCACTCTTCTTTTCTCTCTTCTCTCCCTACCGACCTCCAAGGGGAGCTGGGCGGCCATAGTGGGGCTCCAGCACCTCGGCTATGCCGCCGCCACCGGCCTGGGGGTGGATCTGGGCAGGGTTGTCACGGTCCAGTGCCTGCCGCAGGAGACTGCGGAGGTGGCCTCGGTCATGATGGACGGCTTCGATCTGGTGGTGGTCGGGCCGGTTCGGGACTCGCTTCGAGCGCGCAGGTTGGCGGAGAAGGCCAGGAGGGAGCGCTCGGTCCTGATCGTCTTTTCCCGAACCGGCCGCCCGGCCTGGCCGGAGCGGAGCGACTTCTCCCTGTTCGCCGGTGGTTCGCTATGGACTCCCGCGCCTTTGGACGAGCTCGGGTCCCGCAGCATGGTAGTGGAGGTGGGAGCGAGCAAGAGAGGGCCGGCGCGAACCGCGCGCCTGGCCGCGCCGTGAGCGGGCGGCATCGACACGCCAGGGGTCAAGGGGAGCTTTTCGCCCCTGCGCCTTCTCCGCGGACGCTTGTCCTCTTTGCGCCCGCCTGGCCCTTCATCGCCAAAGCCATCCCTCCCGAGGCGCAGGCCGCGGTGGTGAGCCGGGGCCGGGTGGCGGCGGCCACGGTCGCGGCGGAAAGGGCGGGGGTGGCCATAGGGGAGCGGGTGCCGGCCGCCCTGCAGAAGTCCTTCGGCCTCACCCTCATCGAGGAGGATCCGGAGGCGGAAGGCAGGGCCTTCGAGAAGGTGGCCGCGCTGCTGGAGACCTTTTGCCCGGAGGTGGAGGTGTTCCCGGGCGGCGGCTGCGCCTTCGAGGTTCGCGGGCCAGCCGCCTACTTCGGCGGCGAGGAGAGCCTGCTTGCCAAAGTGCTGGCTGCTCTGGACTCGCTGGAGCTGGAGGGGGGAGCCCACCACCACGACTGGAGGCCCGCTTTTCCGGCCCGCCCCAGACTGGAGGGAGTGTGTGCCGAGGGGCTCTCGGGCCGCTGGTACTCCCTGGGAGTGGCGGACGGCTCCTTTGCGGCCAAGGCGGCTGCCCGTTACGGAGTGGCCGTCTCGCCCGGGGCCGCAAAGGAGTTCCTGGCCGGCTTTCCGATCGGGGTCTTCGGATCGAGCGAGGAGGTGGCCACACTGGCCGATGCCGGCATCAAGCGGGTCGGCGACCTGGCCGCGCTTCCGCGCAGGTTGCTGGCCGAGCGTTTCGGCGCCTTCGGCATGAGCGCCTTCAACCTGGCCATGGGGATGGATCCCAGACGAGTTGCCGCCAGGGAGGCCCATGAGGAGGCGAGCACGGCCATCGAGCTCGACCCGCCCGCTTACCTGGCAGAGGGCATCGTTTTCGCCATGCGGGCAGGTGCCGGAGATCTCTTCGCCTCCTTGGAGAGAAGGGGCGAGTACCCGCTCTCGGTGCGCGTCTCCTTCGAGACCGAGAACGCCGAGTCGATCTCACGCGTCTGGTCCAGCAACGTGCCGATCTCCCTCCCTTTCCTGGTCTCCTGGGCACGCTGGCAGTTGGATGCGTGGACCACACACTCCCCGGCCGCCGGCCGCGAGCCGCCTTCGGCAGGGGTGATCCGCTGTGACGTGGTTGTGCTGCAGTCGACCACCTCCCCCTCCGAGCAGCTCGATTTCTACTCCCTGCCCTCGCGGCCGGCCGAAAGGGTCATGCGCTCCGTGGAGCGGGTGAGGGCCAGGCTGGGCCCGGATTCGGTGCGTGTGCCCCGTGCTGCAGAGGGGCGATCCCCTCGCGACCAGTTCCGCCTTGTCCCTTGGAGGATGGATCTTTTCTCCTCCACCCTGCCTCGGCCGGGCACGGCCCCCTGGCCGGGAAGGCTGCGGGGATCCGCCCCCGCGCAGGTCTTCGACCCGGCTCCCCCGGCCGTCCTGCTTGGCCAGGACGACGTGCAGGTCTCGGTCTCCTCCTCCGGTGGCCTCTCGGCGGATCCCGCCACCCTGCTGGTGCCGGGCCTCTTCGATCCCGCCAGGAAGGTGGACTCCTTCGCCGGCCCTTGGCCGATGTCGGAGAGGTGGTGGGATCCGGCCCGCAATCGCCGCGTCGCCCGCCTTCAGCTCCGTCTCAGTGGCGGGGAGGTGGTGCTGGTGCTGGTGGAGGGGTCAAAATGGCATCTGGAGGCGGTCTGGGACTGAGCGCCGCTTTGGGCGTCCTGCGCCGCCTGGGGGTAAGCTCGCCCGAAAGCCAAGAGCCGAAAGTGGGGGGAGATGTCCGACAGCAAAGCCGGCGAGATGCGCCTGCGCCTGCGCGAGAGAATGGCACGGGAGGGCGATCCGCTTCTCCTTCCCGGCGCGGCAAACGCGCTGGCGGCCCGGGTAGTGGAGGAGTGCGGCTTCGAGGCGGTCTACGTCACCGGAGCCGGCATCGCCAACACCTTTCTCGGGGTTCCCGATATCGGGCTTGTCACCTTGGACGAAATTGCTGCCCACACCGAGGCAATCGCCGATGCCGTGAACCTGCCGCTGGTGGTCGACGCGGACACCGGCTTCGGCAACGCCATCGGCGTGATGCGCACGGTGCGCCGCCTGGAGCGGGCGGGGGCCAGCGCCATCCAGCTCGAGGACCAGCGCTTCCCGAAGCGCTGCGGGCACTTCGAAAACAAGGAGGTCATCGATGCCGATGAGGCGGCCTCCAAGATCGCCGCGGCGGCCGAAGCCAGGAGCGATCCCGCCCTGGTCCTGATCGCCCGCACCGATGCCGCGGCAACCGAGGGGCTGGCGGGCGCCATCGAACGTGCGCGCGCCTACGTCCTGGCCGGGGCCGACGCCGTATTCATCGAGGCCCCGAGCACCAAGGAGGACCTCATCGCCCTGCCCGGGCTGCTTCCGGGGGTGCCGATGGTGGCCAACCTGGTGGAAGGAGGCAAGACACCGCTGGTTCATATCGATGAGCTGGGCGGCTTCGCCTTCGTGCTTTATGCCAACGCCGCCCTGCAAGGGGCGGTGCACGGCATGCGCCAGGTGCTGGTCTCGCTGCGCGAAAAGGGGGTGCTGGACCCGGAGGCGGTGCCGCTCGCCCCCTGGGCCGAGCGCCAAGCCCTGGTGCGCAAGGGGGAGTACGACGAGCTGGAGCGGCGCTTCAGGTAGCCGGCCGCGGGCCGGGAAGGGGGAAGAGGTGCAAAAAACCGAGCTGAACGGATACGACCGGGTGATCTCCGAGATCGCGGAGTACGCGGTGGCCGGTCCGCAGCCATCGGAGGCGGCCATGACGACGGCTGCGCTGTCGCTGGCGGATGCACTGGGATGCGCCGTGCTGGCCGGAGGCGTGGATCGGGCCATGGCGGTGGTGGACCCGGCCTTTCGCCGTGATGAGGCGCCAGGAGAGATTCCAGTGGTGGGCACCGGGCTGCGCTTACCGGCGCTGCGGGCCGCCTTTGCCAATGGTGCCCTGGTGCGCTGGCTCGACTACAACGACACCTTTCTGGCACTCGAATGGGGGCACCCGTCGGACAGTTTGGGAGCGCTGCTGACGGCGGCCTGGCTGGCAGATGGTGAGGGGCGGCCCACGGTGGCGGACCTGTGCCTGGCCATGATCAGCGCGCACGAGATCCAAGGCGTGCTCTCCATGTCCACCTCCCTGAACGAGCGGGGATACGACCACGTCGCCTACGTCCGCGTCGCCTCCTCGGCCGCTCCGGCGCGGCTCCTGGGGGCGGGTTTGGCCGAGACCGCCAACGCCGTCAGCCAGGCCTTCGTCGACGGCACAACGCTTCGCTGCTATCGGCACGCCCCCAACGCCGGTGAGCGAAAATCCTGGGCGGCCGGGGAGGCGACAGCAAGGGGGTTGGAGCTGATGCTTCGCTCCATGGGCGGAGAGCCGGGCTACCCGAGCGCGGTGACCGCCCCTACATGGGGATTTTCCGACGCGTACCTCGGAGGCGCGCAGCTCGAGCTCTCACAGCCGCTCGGAAGCTATGTGATGGAAAACGTCCTCTTCAAGGTTCCTCACCCGGCGGAGTTCCATGCCCAGAGCGCCTTGGAGGCGGCGCTCGCCCTGCATCCCCAGGTGGCAGGACGCCTCGAGGAGGTGGAGCGGGTCGAGGTCTCCACCCAGCGTTCGGCGATTCGGATCATCTCCAAGACCGGGCCGCTCAACAACCCAGCCGACCGTGACCACTCCCTCGAATACATCGTGGCGGTGGGCCTGATAAAGGGATCTCTCTCGCATCACGACTATGAGGACGAGGCGGCCGCTGATCCGCGCATCGACGCGCTCCGCGCCAGGATGCAGGTCGTCGAAGACGCGTCATTCTCGAGCGACTATCTCGACCCGGCAAAGCGGTCGGTGGCCAACGCGGTGACCGTCCACTTTAGTGACGGGTCCTCCACGGAGACGGTTCTGGTGGAGTACCCGTTGGGCCATCCCCGCCGGCGGGGCGAGGCAGCTGCCGCGGTGTCGGCCAAGCTGGCCGCCAACCTGGAGCGCCTGCCCGATGTCCAGGAGAGGGTGCTGGCCGTGATGGCGGAGCCTGGGCGCGCTCTTTCCATGGGCGCTCGGGAGTTTTTGGGACTCTTCCTGCCCTGACGTGGGGGAGGGGAGCGGCCAAAGAGCTGGCTGGGATGCGCTGGCCCCCTCCTTCGACGAGCAGCCGGATTCACGGGCTTCGGGATCCGGCGGTCCGTGCCGCCTAGTGGGGGCTGCTGGCGGATAACCTGACGCCCGCCCCTCTGCCTGGGCGACGCCGCCGCGCCTCCTTTCACGCCGGGATCCTTCGAGGCCGTCGTGGTCCGGCGTGTGCTCTGAGTGCTCGCGGATCCCACCGAGGCGCTCCGGAGCTGGGTCGGACTGCTCGGCGCCGGTGGACGCCTGCTTCTCGTGGAGGGGCGGTGGTGGAGCGGTGCCGGGATTCCCGCCTCCGAAGCGGTGGGCATGCTGGGCGCGCTGGGGCATGGGGCGCGCCTGGTGCCGCTCGCCGCTATTGGGGCTCGACGGTCTTCGATCAGCGCTACCTGCTGGTCGCCACGCCCACCTAAGCGGGGCCGCTCCGGTGGCGGATCCCGGGGTCGCGAGTTCGGCTCTTTCCGGGTTGTAATCGAACATATGTTCGATAAGATTTGAGGAGTGGAACCCCTCCCTTACGCAGAGCTTCACTGCCACTCCAACTTCAGCTTCCTGGACGGGGCCTCCAGTCCTGGACAGCTGGTGGAGGCGGCCTTGGCGGCCAAAGTGCCGATATGTGCCATCACCGATCACAACGGTTTCTACGGGGTGGTGAACTTCGCCGCCTCCGCCAAGGGCACCGGTCTGGCCACTGTCTTCGGAG
>JAKAOC010000182.1 GCA_021823385.1 Actinomycetes bacterium | reverse complement strand
TTCCTAGGCGTCCTCTACCATTTGCGAGAGCCGCTTGCTGCCCTGGAAAGGGTACGCGCGCTCTGCAACGGCGTCGCCGTCATCGAGACTTCCTCTATCCATATCCCCGGGTCCGAATCCGAGGGATTGATTCGCTTCTACTCGGCCGACGAGCTCGACGGGGACTACGGCAACTACTTTGGAATTTCCGCGCCGGCCCTGGCGGGATTGGCACGCGCGGCAGGTTTCACCTCGACCAAGGTGGTGGCCGGCCCACCGCAAGTGAAGAAGAGCCGCAGGCCGCAGCCCCCTCACGTCTACCGACTGCTCATGCACGCTTTCGTCTGACCGGTCAAATCGCACATCCACGCTGCCGCAGTGCCTCGAAAAGCAGCACGGACGTCGCAATCGCGACGTTCAGCGATTCGATCGTGGGCGCAATGGGGATCCGAACCCACTCAGGGACCCGCGTCGCCACCTCCGGAGATATGCCCGAGCCTTCGTTGCCGACAACCAGCGCCACGGCTCCGCTGAGGTCGCTTTCGAAGCAGCTCGTACCGTGTTCGGCGGACGCCCCGATCAGCCTGCAGCCCGCTTCCAGCACTTCGGTCAGGAACTCGGCCTTGGAAGCCGGACGCCGGCACCGCACGAAAAAGACCGAACCTGCCGAGGAACGTACCGTCTTCGGGTTGAAAGGGTCGACCGACCCAGCCAAAAAAGCGACCGTACCGGCTCCCGCCGCGTGCGCCGACCGCAGGATGGTCCCGGCGTTGCCCGGATCGCGCACCTCGTCCAGCACCACCAGCGGCCCGGCCACCAGCGGAGGAAGAGACTCCTCCGGGGTCATTCTGGCCACCAGGGCCATCCCTTGAGGGCTATCGGCATCCAATACGGATTGCAGCGCTTTGGGGTCGGCTTCTTGGACATTGACGCCGGACTCCCACGCCACATCCAAAAGGAACCGCCATTCGGCGGAAAGGTCGCTGGAGAAATAGAGTCCCTCCAGCTCGGCCCCGGAACGCAGGGCGGCTTCCGCGGCACGCGGACCCTCGACCAGGAAAGCCCCCTCGTCACGGCGGAAGCTGGCCTTTTGGGCCAGCCTCCTCATACGCTTGATATTTGGGTTCGAAGACCCGAGGGTCAACGCGACTCCATGTGCACGCCCGCGCCGATTAGGCGCTCTTCTTCTCCAGCGCCGCCTTGGCGGCCGCGGCGATCTGGGAGAAAGCGGCGGAGTCCCGCACCGCGAGATCGGCGAGCACCTTGCGGTCGAGCTCGATCTCGGCGATGCGAAGTCCTGCGATCAGCTGCGAATAGCTGATGCCGTTCTCGCGGGCAGCCGCGTTGATACGCTGAATCCACAGCTTGCGGAACTCCCCCTTGCGCGCCCTGCGGTCGCGAAATGCGTACGCCAGGGAGTGCATGACCGCCTCGTTGGCGGAACGGAAGGTCCTTGAACGATCTCCGTAGAAGCCCTTCGCCTGGTCGAGAACCGCCTTGTGGCTCTTCCGCGCGGTTACGCCTCGCTTGACTCTTGCCATCTCAAAAATTCCTCTTCTTCGCTAATCAACCCGGCTGAATCGTCGCCGTAGGTTTCTCAGATCCCCAGCTGCTTCCGGATGGTCTTGGCCTGCCCTCCGGTGACCTCGGCCTCGCGTCCGAGCCGGCGCGTGCGCGTAGACGACTTCTTCTCAAGCAGGTGAGCGCGGAACGACTTGCGGCGCAGTATCTTACCGCTGGCAGTCACCTTGAAGCGCTTCTTGGCGCCGGTCTGCGTCTTCATCTTGGGCATTTCATCTCCTTGGTTACAAATTTCTGGGCACGGCAAGCTGCCGTGCGGGAGGCCTCTCCGCCTTCGAGAGAAACTGCATCTGGCAAAGGCCTGGGCCGGACCTTAGATCCCTTCGGCCCCTTCGGCCTGGGGCTCATCGGCCGGGCGTCCCGGAGTCTTGGTGGCCGCTCTCTTGTCGGGGGCGAGCACCATGATCATGTTCTTCCCGTCCAGCTTGGCAGCGGCTTCGATCTTGGCGAGCGGGGAAGTGCGCTCCTCGATCTTTTCGAGAATGTGCCTCCCCAGCTCCGGGTGGAAAACTTCGCGCCCTCGGAACATGACCGTGACCTTGACCTTGTGGCCGTCAGCTAGGAACTTGAGAACCTGCTTCGTCTTGGTCTCGAAGTCACCGGTCCCGATCTTGGGCCGGTACTTCATCTCCTTGAGTTGAGAACTCACCGACTTGCGGCGCGATTCCCTCGCCCTTTGAGCACTGTCGAACTTGAACTTGCCGTAGTCCATGATCCGGCAGACCGGAGGCACCGCCATCGGGGCGACTTCGACCAAATCCAGGTCCATGCTCTTTGCAAGCTCTAGAGCCTCGGCGGAACTCTTGATTCCGAGCTGGTTACCCTCGGGATCCACCAAGCGAACTTCTCGGGCCCTGATGCGCTCGTTGATCCGCGGTTCGCCAGTTGTCGCAGTTGCTATTTAACACCACTCCCTACGTAAGTTACCCAACGGGCAACGACCGATTGCGAATCCAAACTACACAAAAAGTGCAGCTCAAATTCCCAGCCGGCCAACCAAAATCCGGCTCACGCCGGACTGGAATGCGCTGATCAGCACGACCCAAGGGCCGCCGCTGTATCTGGCCCGCCGAAAAAGATCCGACAAGGCGGCCGGCACTCCGGCACTTGCAGCACATCCAGGCCCGTTATTCTAGCTGGAATGAGCACCCTGTGGACCCCCGAAGGCGAATACGAACCCCAGCGTGGCAACGATGCCGTTAGCGCCCCGGATGAGGAGCAAAACGATCCGACCTCCGAGCAGCTGCGTGAAGCCGAGAGGATCGCGGATGAGCTGCGCCGCGCTGACCCGGCAATCGTGGTGGCCAACCACTGCTACGGGCTTTTCGAGCTGGCGGCGGTACATCTTTCCGGCCAGCCCGCCAACCTCGCCGCGGCGGCCATGGCCATCGATGCTCTCGCCGGTATCATCGACCAACTCGGCGAGCGCCTGGGTGAATATCGATCGGAGCTTTCCGACGCACTGGGCCAGCTGCGCCTCGCCTACATCCAACTCTCATCCATCGGCCCTCAGGACGGCGGAACGCCCTGAGCGCGCTGGCAGGCCGGTTCGAGACCGGCCATCAGGAGACTTTGTGCAGTAAGCGAGCCTCGAGGCTGCCATCGGGTGCGCACCCGAGTTGCACGGCGACTCGTGCCCCGGCAGCGACTTCTCGCGATCCGTCCGAGATGACCATGCATTGAAAGCGTATTTGGGGCGCCGGATGCTCGCGAAGGCGCAGAGCCCCCAAGCCGAGGCCACTGTCGAAACTTACCACCTCCGCGTCGTGGATTCCCCCGAGAACGAAAGTTGACGGGAGGCCGGATGCGGCACTTTCGGCCATTTGCGAGCCTAGGGAACGATCTTGGAGAGGGGGATTTCCAGAATGGCCGTCGCCCCGGCGTCGCTCAGCGCCGGAATCAGCGTGTTGATCCCCTTGCGCGGAACCACCGCTTCGACTGCGTAGCCGGCATGCCCAAAAAGTTCCGCCATGGTGGGCGACTTCATGGCCGGAAGCAGCGCTATCACCTTGTCGACATCGTCGGCCCCTACGTTGAGTTTCAACAGGACGTGCTTCCGGGCGGCAAGTGAGCCAGAGAGAAGGGTGTAGAGCTGCTCCATGGCGTGCCGCTTTACCGGATCCGAGGCCGCCTGCTTGTTCGCCAGCAGCTCGGTGTGGGAGACCAGGATGGTGTCGAGGATACGCAGTCCGGCCGCGTGCAACGCGCGCCCGGTCTCGGTGATCTCCACCACCGCGTCGGCGATTTCGGGAATCTTGGCCTCGGTGGCACCATATGAGAGCTGCACCTCGGCCTCTATCCCATGAGATGCGAAATAGCGCCGCGTCAGGTTGGGATACTCGGTCGAGACGCGCAGGCCGTTGCCGAGGTCGGAAACGGACTTGGCCAGCGAATCGCGCGACACGGCGAGCACGACCTTGATTGGATTGCTGGTCACCTTGGAATACTCGAGCTTGCCTATCGAAACCAGGTCCGCCCCGGTCTCCTCCACCCAGTCGCGACCCGCGATGCCAAGGTCGAAGAGCCCCCGCTCCAGATAGGTGGGAATCTCCTGCGGCCGCAGTATGCGCACCTCGTCGATGCGGGGATCGTCCACGCGAGCGCGGTAGTCCACGTCGGAAGAGCGCTCGACGACCAGGTCCGCCGAGGCAAAGAGATCCATCGTCGCCTTCTCGAGCGACCCCTTGGGCAGGACAAGTTTCAGCATCGCACCGCTTCCGCGCACTAGACAATCAGGCTTGGCTGCATACAAACTAGCGGCCCGGCCAGAGCGGCGGAACCGGGCCACAGCTGCTCAGCGGCTCCCTCCGCCCAGGCCGCGCAGCATCGCCAAGCCGATCGCGAGCCCCTTGCGAACCTTGGGATCCCCGAGAGAGCGCACGATCTCGGAGAATTTCGGCGAACTGGTTCGTGCCGCCTCGGCAGCGCTCTCACGCAGACCCTGCTGCACTCCCTTCAGGATCGAAGGGTCCAGCTGTCCCGCCAGGCCCATGAAACGGGCCAGGTTCTCCACACCTTGGCGGGTCGAAGGGTTGTCCATGCGATCCATCACAACGGCAAGTGCCGCCGGGCCCTCCTCCAGCAGCCCGTTGAGCAGCTCCACCAGGCCCGACTCAACCAAGTTCTCGCGCAGCCTGGCGAATTCGGCGGCGGCCTGGTCATAGACGGCCCTGTTTGACAACCCCAGTTCGATCGGCTCGGCCATGGCTAGAGCCCTCCCTGCTTGCGCTTCTCGGGCGGCTGGACGTAGTCCGGCCGGTCCCACTTCGACTCGATCTTTATGCCAAGCTGCGGGTTGCGGCTTCCGTAGCGGAAGTTCCGTCGGGGAAGCGGCGAGGCGCCATCAGCCTCGAGCACCTCCAGCCTTACTGCAAGCTCCTTGTAGGCAGGCGTGTGCGTGGCCCGATCAGTGAAGTTCGAGGTGAGCACGTTGATTGCCGACTCGTTGCGCTGGGAGTTCATGGGCATGTAAAGTTCATCCCCGCTTACCCGGTCCGTTACCAGTGCCCGTGCTCGAACAGAGCCCCTACGCGAGATCAGGCGCACCAGGGAACCGTCCTTAATCCCCCGTTTGCCGGCCAGTTCCCCGGAAACCTCCACAAAGGTGTCGGGAGTCATCTGCGAGATCCCCGCGGATTTGTAGGTGAGGTTACCCTCGTGGAAGTGTTCCAGAAGGCGCCCGTTGTTGAGGTGAAGGTCGTATTCGTCGTCGACTTCCTCGGAGAGCGGTTGCCAGGCGAGCGGGAAGAGCCTGGCTCTCCCGCCCGGGAAGTGAAACGAGTCCAGGTACAGCGACGGGGAGTCCGATCCGTCGGGCGCGACGGGCCACTGCTGGCTCTTGTATCCCTCCAGCCGGCTGTAGGCAACGCCCGCGAAGAACTCCGCGCTCGCCGCCGCTTCGGCCATCACGTCCTCGGGCGACGAATAGCTCCAGCCGGCTCCCATGGCGTTGGCAACCCCGATGACGATCCTCCAGTCCGGCCGGGAATCAGCCAGTGGCTCGATCGCTTCGTACAGCCGCTGGATTCGACGCTCGGTATTGGTGAAGGTGCCCTCCTTTTCCAGCGAGGGGCTGGCTGGGAGGATGACGTCCGCAAACCTCGCGGTGCTGGAAAAGAAGACGTCCTGGACGACAAAGAAGTCGAGCTTGGTGAAAGCGTCCTGGACGT
>JAKAOC010000181.1 GCA_021823385.1 Actinomycetes bacterium | reverse complement strand
ATCTGACACCCCGGTCATCTGGCGCGGTCCAATGCTGCACAAGGCGCTCGAGCAGTTCGTAGTGGACGTCTTCTGGGGCGATCTCGACTTCCTTTGCGTCGATCTGCCTCCCGGCACTGGTGACGTGACACTCTCGCTTGCCGAGTTCCTACCCAAGGTGGAGACCTTCGTGGTCACGACGCCGCAGTCGGCGGCCGAGAGGGTGGCGCAGCGCTCGGCTCTGGCCGCGCGCAAGCTCAAGCTCCCGCTGCGCGGCGTGATCGAAAACATGAGCTACTTCCGGGGTGACGACGGCAAGCGGTATGACATCTTCGGCCAGGGTGGTGGGGAGAAACTGGCCGAATCCCTCGAGGTGCCCCTGATCGGCCAGGTCCCGATCGACATTCCTCTGCGCGAGGGCGGTGACGTCGGCACGCCGGTGGTGATCTCCGCACCTGATTCGGAAGTCGCCAAGTCGCTCATTTCCATTGCCGAGTCCATAGAGGGGATGGGTCCCGCCAGGATCTATAAGGCCGAGCTGAAGGTTCGGTAGCCTGGGAGGCGTGTGCCAAATTCAATCAGTGCGGTTGGGGTAGATTCGGGTTCGCACTCGCGTTTGCCGAGTGGCGGCCGGTAATCAAGCGCCTCTCATAGTCGCGTTGGAGCAGTAGGCCGCAGACATCCTGGGGGGGAGCATGAGCCTTAGCAATCAACGCATGAGGCTGTTCGGGCGTACGTTGAGGGTCCTAACAGCGCTTTTTCTATCGGCCGGGACAGTACTCGTGACAGCGGGAACGGCATCCGCTGCGCGGGTGCCCCTTCCCAACGCCGGGGGTAACGGTGCCTATCTGGCCCTGGGAGACTCGGTGGCCTTTGGGTATATTCCAAGCCAGGCGACGCCGGCCCCCAACTACTACGAAGCTCCGAGCTTCGTGAGCTACGCGAATTACGTGGCCCAGGCGCTTCGGCTGCACCTCACCAACGCCTCTTGCCCCGGCGAGACGACCGCGTCGATGATCAGCATCACCGCCATCTCCAACGGCTGTGAGAACACCCTTGGCTATCCGGTTGGGTACCGGACCCTGTATCCGCTTCACGTGGGCTACACGGGCTCCCAGCTTGCCTATGCGGTGTCGTTCCTGATGCGGCATCGCAACACCCGGCTCGTCACTATCGACATCGGTGCCAACGACGCCTTCGTGTGCCAAGAGATGACGGCCGATGGCTGCTCGAGCACCGGCGAGATCCAGAAACTGCTGTTGAGCATCGAAACGAACCTTTCGACGATCTATAGCTCGCTCCGGGTCAACGCCGGCTACCAGGGGCCAATAGTGGCGCTCAATTACTACTCGCTCAGCTACCGGAAAAACACTTACGGCATCCAGTCCATGGGACTCAGCAAACTGCTCAACAGTGCGATCGACGCGGCGGGCAAGCCTTTCGGGGTGATCGTGGCGCACGGTTTTGCAGCATTTGAGTCAGCTTCATCCGGAACTTACATGGGCAGTCCGTGTGCCGCGGGTCTGCTGGTGCCGGTGCCTGCGGCCGACACCTCGATCCCAGGCGAGGCCTGCAACATCCATCCGTCACTCAAGGGACATCAAGTGCTCGCTGGGGCCATTCTCGCGGCATTAAACTCCAATGGGCCCAACTCGGGCACCCTGGGCTCCCGAGGCGTGCAAATGGCGGGAAAAGCCGGGTAGGCGCCCGCACTTCCTGCATGGTCCGCATTTGACGCGGGGAAGTAGACAGACGCCTCCGGCTCCAGTGGATTCCCGGGCTCCCAGAGCCCGGGAATCTCCATTTTCCGGCTCTTTACGGGAAGATGCGCTCCCAGTCGGCCGTTTAAGCGGATATGGTGCAGCACCTTCGCCGGCCCGATGACGCGGCCGGCGAATTCGGGACCAAGAACATGCCCCGCCGCGTATTTCTCGGCCTCTTGGGCGGTGCCGCCGCCCTGGGCGTCATTGCGCCGGGTATCCAGGCGAAGCTGGCGGGCTCGGTGGTCGGCGGAGCTGTTGGCCTGGACGGCTACCAGATTTACACCGTCACCGGTGGGATTCCCACCTTCGATCCGGCGACCTACCGCTTGCGGGTGGACGGGATGGTGAGGCGGCCGCTCTCCCTTGGCCTCCACCAACTTGGAGCCCTCAAGCCCGACACTCTGCATGCCACCTTCCAGTGCGTCACAGGCTGGCAGGTGCCCAACCAGGTCTTCGAGGGCGTCAACTTGTCGCGCCTGCTGGCCGACGCCTCTCTCTTGTCCGGTGCCAGGTATCTGAACTTCTACTCCTTCGACGGTACCTATACGGAGTCGCTGCCCATCAGGGTGGCTCTGGGGCCGGGCGCCATGGTGGTGACCCATCTCGACGGGAAGCCGCTCTCGGCGAACCATGGCGCTCCGGTGCGTCTCTTCGTGGACCACTATTACGGCTACAAGTCGATCAAATGGCTGTCGCGCATCGAAGCGTCCTCCCAGCCGATCACCGGGTACTGGGAGCACTACGGATACCCGGAGAATGCCAAGATTGGCTGAGGGTCCGCACGAGTCGGGCTGGTTCAGATTGCCTGGCCGCCGCTTGGCGCTCTTTCACCATTTGACCGCCGCCTTCTTTTTTCTCTGCCTGGCTACTTCGCTACCCATGTTCGTTCCGGTGGTAGCGGCCTGGGCAGGGCACCGGGAGTTGTACCGGGAGACGCACGTTATTACCGGGCTTCTGGCTCTGGTTGTCGGCGCCGCATCGCTGACAAGACTCGCGGGGCCGGGCGCCCGCGAGCGGCGCGCCGCTATCACCGCCTGGACCGGAACCGATGCCGCCTGGATGCGCCAGTGGCGGAGGAGCTTGGCTCGGCCGGCCTTTCCGCAACCCGGTCCAAATCCGGGCCAGCGGGTGGCCGCCTCCGCCATGGCCGCATCGATGGTGGCGCTGGCAGCTTCGGGTTTGGTGCTCCGGTTCTTCTCGGTCTTTCCGCTTTGGATGCGAACCGGCGCCAGCCTGGTGCACAACCTCTTCTTCTATCTCCTTACCGCCATCGTCTTGGTGCACATCGCCTATGCCCTTATCACCTTCTTTCAGTCGGAGCGCGCGACAGAGGCGGACCCGCAGCAGGCTGAACAAGGCCTGTAGAGTTGTGGGGGTACTGGCCGCCACCTCATGTGTGGCCTCAAGCGATTAGGAGCACCAGTGGAGATCAGGATCGGTTTCGTCGATTCGCCTCGTGAGCTTGACCTGGAGCTGGAAGAGGCTGACCAGGCAATACTCACCAAGGCCGTGGACTCCGCCATGGCCGACACCGGCCGGCTCTGGTGGGTGACCGACAAGAAGGGGCGCCGGGTGGGAATTTCCCCCTCGCGCGTCGCATACGTTGTCGTCGGCGCCCAGAAAGAGGAGCGCCGCGTAGGTTTCGGCGCCTAGGTACAGGCGGGACCAGTGGTACCCGGGCTCCAGTCGTTCGGTCAGCTCGGAAGCGAGCTGCTCTCCAGGAGGCTGGTCTTCGTCACCGGCAAGGGCGGCGTCGGCAAGTCGTCGATAACCGCGGCCCTTGCCCGGATATCCAGCCGTGCCGGGCTGAAGACGCTGGTGTGCGAGGTCGACTCCAAAGGGGACGTGGCCGCCAACTTCGGTGCCGATCACGTGGGCTTCAAGCCCAAGAGCGTGGCGCCGAACCTCTATGTGATGGCGATGGACACCGAGGAGGCGCTTGCCGAATACCTGCGTCTGAACCTTCGGCTGCCGATCATCACCTCTCTCGGGCCGTTGGCGCGCGCCTTCGACTTCGTGGCCAACGCTGCTCCCGGGGTGAAGGAGATCCTGGTGGTCGGAAAGCTCTCCTGGGAGGTGCGCGAGCGGAACTGGGACATAATCTGGGTCGACGCCAGCGCCAGCGGACACATAGTCTCCCAGCTGGCCTCGCCCGAAGGTATATCCGAGCTCTTCAAGCTGGGCATCGTCAAGGAGCAGACGACCTGGATGCACGAGATCCTCTCCGATCCGCGCACCACTTCACTGGTCTTGGTGCTCACTCCGGAGGAGACACCGGTGACGGAGTCACTGGAGCTCTTGGAGCGCCTCCGTTATGAGACCTCCATCCACGTCCAGGCGTGCGTTGTGAACAAAGTTCTTGGTGAGCCCTTCGCCGCCGGCCAGGCCTCCCTCTTTGCCCAGATGGCGCACGGGGAGTACCGCGAGGACTTCGAAGCCATTGCCGAAGGCTCGGCCGACGCTCTTCTGGCCGCCTCCGAGCTGGCCCATGGGCTGCGGGCCTCGCGCTCGGAACACATCCGCGGCTTTCTCTCCAGTCTCGACGAGGGCGTCGAGGCCGTTTTCGTCCCCTACTTCATGGGCTCCGAAGAGGGTACGAAGCTCACCATCGAGATCGCCGAGGCTCTGTTGGAGGAGATGAGCTGAGATGAACGAGATCCTCTCAAAGCTGGTGGCCGAGAAGTCGATCCTGGTCACCGCAGGGGCCGGCGGGGTTGGGAAGACCACCACGGCGGCGGCGGTAGGCCTGGTGGCCGCGCTGGAGACCAGGCGCAAGGTGCTGATACTGACCGTCGACCCGGCACGGCGCCTGGCCGACGCCATGGGGCTCGCCAACTTCGGCAACGTGGTCACCCGGGTGGACCTCTCCGGCTTCGCGCACGAGCATCCCCACGGCGCGCTCTATGCGGCGATGCTCGACACCAAGGCCTCCTGGGACGACCTCGTGGCCCGGTATGCCCCCAACATGCGCGTGCGCCAGGAGATACTCGCCAATCCCATCTACGCCAACATCTCGGGCCGCTTCGTGCAGAGCCACGACTACATCGCCATGGAGTCGCTTTACGACATCTACAACCGTGGCGAGTTCGACCTGATTGTGGTGGACACGCCTCCGAGCCGGAACGCGATCGACTTCCTGGACGCCCCCGAGCGGATGGCCGAGTTCTTCAGCTCCAAGCTGCTGCGCTGGATCACCGCGCCCTATCGCTCCAGGCTGGTCTCGGCCGCATTCAAGCCCTTCTACCAGGTGGCGGACCGCATTCTGGGGTCCCAATTTCTGGCCGAAGTGGCCGAGTTCTTCATGCTCTTCCAGTCCATGTACGAAGGATTCATCGAGCGTGCAAACAGCGTGGCCGGGGTGCTGCGCTCCCAGCAGTGCGCCTTCGTGGTGGTGGCAACCCCGGAATACGTGCCGATGCGCGAGGCCGAATTCTTCCTGGGGGCGTTGAAGGAGCGGGGGCTGAACCTGGGCGCGATGGTGGTGAACAGGAGCTTTCCGGACTACCTCGGGGATCATAATGCGCTGCGGGTGGCCCGCTCCATGATGGCAGAACCCACCAAGCTGGCCGAGCGCGGCTTTGTGGGTGCGGACGCCAAAGTGGCGGCCTCGGTGCTGCAGGGGATCGGATCGACCTTCGTGGATTTCGCGGGCCTGGCCGCCGAGGAGCGCTCACTCCTGTCGACTCTCTCGGTGGATTCGAGGAGCGTCCTGCGTGCCCCCTACCTAGAGACCGACGTCGCGGATCTCTCGGCGCTGGCGCGAATAGGCTATAACATCGAATCCGCAGATATTTCGACTCGAGGCAATCCGAGAAAGTGATCGACTACCACCTGCACCTTTGGCCCCATGGCCAGCGTGACATAGATCCCACAATCGAGCAGCTTGCCGAGTACGTCGAGAAGGCGAAGAAAGAGGGGGTGGTGGAGCTTGCCATCACGGAGCACCTCTTCCGCTTCGGCCAGGCGGTCGGACCCCTGGGGCGTTACTT
>JAKAOC010000180.1 GCA_021823385.1 Actinomycetes bacterium | reverse complement strand
CGGCCTGCTTGCCCGAGTTGCCGGGACCCTCTCCCTCCTCGGCCTGAACGTCATCGAGGCCGACGTCTTTTCCGAGGCCGGAGTTGCCATCGAGCGCCTGCGCGTGCGAGCGCCCGTCGGCCGCGAAATTCGATGGCAGCGCTTCCAACCCGAACTGGAAAAGAGCCTCGGCGATGGCCAGGAACTGGAAAGGCGGCTTGCGGATCGCGCCGCCTCGAGCGCCAGGAGGCGGAAGGTGGCCCCGTCGGCTGCCATTACTCCAAGGGTGACGATACATGACGACGCCTCGGAGCGTGCGACCGTAATCGAGGTTTGTGCGCCGGACTCGGTCGGCCTTCTCCACAGGCTGACAAGTGTCTTCGCGCGCCACGGTCTGGACATAGTGCACGCCAAGGTGCTCACCCTTGGAGACGACGTGGTGGACACCTTCTATGCCACTGGAGCCAATGGCCGCCTCGTCTCGGAGCCCCACGCGCTGATGGGAGTCAAGGCGGACCTGGAACGCGCTCTCGCGCCGATGTCCGTGGGCGGTGTCTAGTGGTGCCGGCGGGCGGATAGCTAGTCTTTTATCCGTCCGGAGGGGCCGAACCGGAGGTGGTCATGGGCTCTCCTCGCCTTGTCCTTGAAGTCGGCGACATCGTGCGCCAGCGTACTGACGTGATTGTCAACGCCGCCAATAGCTCACTGATGGGGGGCGGGGGCGTGGATGGCGCCATCCACAGGCATGGTGGTCCTACGATACTTGCCGAATGCATGGTGATCCGGCGCACGACCCACCCGGATGGCCTTCCCGCCGGAGAGGCGGTGTCAACGTCGGGAGGGAATCTTTCCTGCCGGTGGGTGATACATACGGTTGGCCCCGTCTACCGCGACCCCACCCAGTTCGACCTCCTTGCCACCTGCTATCGGAGCTCGGTGGTTCTGGCGGGCGAGCTGGGCGCGGAGTCGATCTCGTTCCCACTCGTCGGGGCCGGAGTGTACGGCTGGCCAGCTGAATTGGCGAGCAGAGCGGCGATAGAGGGCACCGGTCGCGCGCTGGGCGCGGCCCCGAGCCTCGCCGAAGTGCGTTTCGTCCTTTATCGGGACGAGCTGGCTGAAGTATTCAGGGCCGAACTCGGCCGGTCGCGCCTTTAGCCTGCCTCGGCATCGCCGATCATCTCGTAGGCCACCCGCGCTGCGAGCCTTGCGCCATGGCCGTCGATGTCGTACAAGGGGTTCAGCTCCGCGATGTCGGAGAGTATGAGCCGGCCCGATCCGCGAATAAAGCGCACGCACTCCAGCACCACCGCCGCGGGCACTCCCAAGGCCGCGGGCGCGGAGACGGCGGGCATGGCCGATGCCGGAAGGGCGTCGAGGTCCACGGTCAGGTAAATGTGCTCGAACCGTTCGGTGATCTCGGCGAGCAGCTCATAAGGGACGGCCTGCATCTCGAGGTCGCTGCGGTAGGTTGCACCGAACTCTCCGGCGGCACGGAAGAGGGCGGCGGTGTTGGCGGCCTTTGCGACACCGAGGCAGAAATAGTGGAAGCCTTCCCCTCCGGAGCGCGATAGCTCGGCCATCTGCCGGAACGGGGTGCCGGAGCTTGGCCTATCGGAGGCCCGCAGGTCGAAGTGGGCATCGATGTTAACGACGGCGAGCCGGCCCGTACCCTCGCCACGCATTTTCAGGGCGGAACGTATGCCCAGGAAGGAGCCCCACGCAACCTCATGGCCACCACCGGCCACGACTGGCCGGTGCCCGTTGGCGAGCAGGCGGGAGACCAACTCTCCCAGCTCCTCCTGAGCCGCCTCGAGCTCGTCGTCGATGCATGCCACATCCCCCGCATCGTAGAGCGGGTGGGCAAAATGGGAGGAGAGCCCGCCTAGCTGGGCGCGCAGCGCTGCCGGGCCGGCGGCGGCGCCCTTGCGACCGTGATTGCGGACCACACCGGCGTCGCAAGCAAAGCCGACGATCACGGTGCCGGGCGAGGACCCCTCGCCGCTGCCAATGGGCGTGATCCTCTGATGGAGTCTTAGGGCGTCATCGCCTTCGGCGGAGTCGTCACGCCCGGTCATGGGCGTCTGCTCGGCGTGGATCCTCACGGCGCACGGTTCCTTTCAGGAAAGTCGAATGGAGAGGGCTATAGCCGATGTTGTAGGAAAGCTCAGCGGGACTGTCCACCTCCCACACGGCCAAGTCGGCCCTCAGCCCGACGGCTATGCTGCCCCGGTCGCTGAGTCCGAGCGCCCGGGCGGCGTTGGCGGTGGTTCCACGGAGGGACTCGGCGGGAGTGAGGCCGAAAAGGATGCAGGCCATGTTCATAGCCAGAGGAAGACTCTCCAGTGGGGAAGTGCCGGGGTTGTGGTCGGTCGCTATCGCGATAGGAACCCGCGCGGTGCGCAATGCCGAGACATCGGGCGAGCGCGATTCGCGAAGGAAGTAGTAGGCGCCTGGCAGCAGCACCGCCACGGTCCCAGCGCGGGCCAGGGCTTCGATCGAGCCAGTGCCGGAGTATTCGAGGTGGTCGGCGCTCGTCGCGCCCAGTTGTGCCAGCAACGCGGCGCCCCGGGTTTCGCTGAGCTGGTCGAGATGGGCCTTGATCGGCAATCCGAGGGCCCGCGCGGCGCCGAAGTATCCCTCGAGCTCTTCCGGGTCGAAGGCGATGCTCTCGCAAAAGGCATCGACCGCGTCGACCAGGCCTTCGGCGACGAGGCCGGGGAGAACCTCGTCCGACATCTCCGCGAGGTAGTCAGCTTTGGTACCTTCGTATCCCGCGGGCATGGCGTGCGCGCCGAGAAAGGTTGTCCTGACGTCGGTGAGCCCTAGCCCGCCCAGGCGCCTCGCCACCTTCAGGATCTTCTTCTCGCTGAGGGGGTCCAGGCCGTAGCCCGACTTTATCTCCACGGTGGTGGCACCGTGGCCTGCCATGCGCTCGAGCCTCATCCCGGCCATGGTGAAGAGGGTGCTCTCGTCGGCCGCGCGCGTCGCGGCGACCGTCGAGGCGATCCCCCCGCCCCCGCCCGCAATCTCGTCATATCGGGTTCCCCCGAGGCGTTTGACGAAGTCCGCCACGCGCTTGCCCGCATAGACCAAATGAGTATGGCAGTCGATCAGCCCCGGTGTGACGAGGCGACCTCCCAAGTCGATTTCGTCATCGCACGCCAAGCCGGCCGGGATCTCCGCCTCTACGCCGTGCCAGGCGATGAGGCCGTCTTGGATGTGGATAGCTTGGCCGCGCCGATGGACGAGGGCGGCATCTGGCGTCGTGTCGCCGACGGCGGCGTTCCTCAGGAGTATCGAGGGTGTGGTCACCGCCTTGCCCGAATCATGGGCAAATCGATGCCGGTCTCCTCGGCGGTCCGGATCGCGAGCTCGTAACCTGCATCGGCGTGGCGCATGACCCCGGTGGCGGGATCGTTGAAAAGCACCCGCTCCAGGCGCGCGTCGGCCGCTTCGCTGCCGTCGCAGACGATGACTACTCCGGAGTGCTGGCTGAAGCCGATGCCGACACCTCCGCCATGATGCATCGAGACCCAGGTGGCGCCCCCGGCGACGTTCAACATGGCGTTGAGGAGCGGCCAGTCGGCCACCGCGTCCGAGCCGTCCGCCATGGCCTCGGTCTCCCGGTTGGGGCTCGCGACCGAGCCGGTGTCGAGGTGATCACGTCCGATCACGATCGGAGCCTCTAGCTCGCCTCGGCGAACCATCTCGTTGAAGGCCAGCCCGAGCCGGTATCGATCCTTCACCCCCACCCAGCAGATCCGGGCAGGGAGCCCCTGGAACTGGATGCTATCGCGAGCCATATCGAGCCAATGATGCAGGTGCGTGTC
The DNA here is from genome assembly GCA_021823385.1 of Actinomycetes bacterium. The sequence goes on along the minus strand of JAKAOC010000180.1, from coordinate 1,925 downwards.
GTCGGGGATGAGCTCCTTCACTTTCTCGTCCGTCCGGTAGATGTCCTCGGGATTGCCTGAAAGGGCGACCCAGCGGAACGGGCCGTAGCCCTCGCAGAAGAGGGGACGAATGTAGGCGGGAACAAAGCCCGGGAAGGAGAAGGCCCGCTCCAGCCCCATTTCGTACGCTACCTGGCGGATGTTGTTGCCGTAGTCGACGGTGGGGATTCCCTCGTCGGCGAAACGGACCATGTACTCGACATGCTCGGTGATCGACCGCCTGGCAGCGGCGATTACCGCTTGCGGGTCTTCGGCCTGCATGGCCCGCCACTTTGCCAGGTCCCACCCCTGGGGAAGGTAGCCGTGCAGTTGGTCATGCGCACTCGTCTGGTCGGTAACGGCGTCGGGGCGTATCCCGGACTCGTAGATCTCCCGGATCACGTCGGCGGCATTGCCGAGCACCGCCACCGAAACCGCCCTGCCCTGCTCGTGGGCGCGCCCGATGACGGCCAGCGCCTCCTGCAGGCTGTGGGCCTGAGTGTCGAGGTAGCCGCTCTGCAGGCGCATCTCGATGCGGGACGGGTCGCATTCCACGGCGAGCATCGAGAAGCCTGCCATGGTGGCCGCCAGAGGCTGAGCTCCGCCCATTCCTCCCAACCCGGCCGTCAGGATCCATCTGCCCGAGGCATCCCCACCGAAGTGCTGGTTGGCCATGGCGTAGAAGGTCTCATAGGTGCCCTGCACGATGCCCTGGCTGCCAATGTAGATCCAGCTGCCCGCGGTCATTTGGCCATACATCATCAGCCCTTTACGGTCGAGTTCCGTGAAGTAGTCCCAGTTCGACCAGTGGGCCACGATGTTGGAGTTGGCGATGAGAACCCGGGGTGCGTCCGCGTGGGTGCGGAAGACGCCAACGGGCTTGCCGCTTTGCACTAGAAGGGTTTGATCGGGCTGGAGGCGCCGGAGCGAGGCCAGTATCTCGTCGTAGCACTCCCAGGTGCGGGCCGCTCTCCCTATGCCGCCGTAGACGACAAGGTCGGATGGATGTTCGGCCACCTGTGGGTCGAGGTTGTTCTGGATCATGCGGTAAGCGGCCTCGATCTGCCAGTTCGCGCAATCGAGCTGTGTGCCACGCGGAGCGTGAATCACCCGGTCTGGATCATGACGTGGCCCCTTGGGCTGCTCTTGCACTGTCTTTTCCTGCATCTGTTGTCTCTCCTCCTGCTCGGGAAAGTGATCAAAAAGTTCCGGTGAATTCGAATCGGCTGGCGGGATGGTAGAGCTCGGCGACCGTGACGATCGTGGCGGGCGAGAAAGTGCGGCGCCATAGCACCAGGAGCGGCTCGTGCTGCTCGAGGCGAAGCGTCCGGGCGATGGGGTCACTTGCCGCCTCGGCGCGGATCCGATACTCGGCTCGCTGCAGCGGTGCGACCTGAAGGAGGTAGTTCGTCGGCGTGACGGACGTGAAGTCCTGTCCCGGGTATTCGGGGGCCGCCGCTGGGTTTACGAGGCGGCGCTCCAGCTGGATGGGCACGCCATCCTCCAAGTGCAGCATCTCGGTGAAGTAGGCCTTCTGCCCGGGCTCCATGCCCAGCTCCGCCGCTTGGGCTTGGTTAAGATCCACGACTCCCGCGGTAAGCAGCTCGGACCGGTACGCGTGCCCGCGCGCGAGCACCTCGCTTCTGATGTCGCGGATTTCGACCACCGTCGAGCCGTAGCGCGCGGGTGAGACAAAGGTGCCGGATCCCTTTACGCGGCGTAGCACCCCTTCATGGACCAGATCCACCACGGCTCGGTTGGCCGTCATTCGCACCACGCCGAAGAGCCTTGCCAGCTCGTTCTCCGAAGGCACCCGGTCTCCCGCCCGAAGCCGTCCTTCTCCGATCTCCCTCAGGAGGAAGGACTTGATCTGCTCATATACGGGCGCCTCCAGGTTCGTGCTCACG
>JAKAOC010000179.1 GCA_021823385.1 Actinomycetes bacterium | reverse complement strand
CCATTGGCGTGTGAGCGTCAAGGGCCGGCCCTCTTGTTTTCTCAGGGAGTGGCTGAAGCCCGGAGGATCGCTGCGGAGAGTGGCGGTGGGGCCGACTTGACCACGATTCCGCTGCTCAAAGGGTTAGGGCTGTTGCACAGCGTTGTAATTACATGCTATTGTTCTTGAGTTGCACTTAGAGATTGTCCTGGTGACGTAGGGCTCCAGAAGGTGCGTGGACGGCTGTCGCCGACGGCCGGTTGAGTTTGCGAATTTTATGAACACTGCTAAAGCGCGGTGTGCAGTGTGATTCGCCGGTGCGGCGCATGCGGGTAGCGCCGTTCGCATGTTGGGATCGCGACAATGAATACTGGCTCTGCCTACGAGCTAAAAAGCGGGATTGCCGATCTCGCTCCGGAGATATTTCGCCAACGGCTGGTGATCGAGGGCATCCCCGAGCAGCCGATCAACGATGTCCAAATCCGCACGTACCTGCGTGACTTGGGAACGGTCTGCGGAATGACAGTTCTGGCGGATCCGGTCACTCACCTTTCCGAGGCCTACGGGTGGGCAGGCTGGGTCCATTGGGAGACCTCCGGCGCGCATTTCTACGCGTGGGAGAAGCCTTGTCTTTTCTTCAGCGTCGATGTGTACACCTGCAAGCCGTTCGACGCCGCGGTTGCCGCGGAGTTCACACGCAAGGCGCTTGGTGCTTCCACGCTTGCCTTCAAGGAGTTCTGACGTGGGCGTACCGAGCAACTTTCAACTCTTGGCGGAGCGTGACCACCTTCGGTCACTGGCCGAGGAGAAGATGAACAAGCGAAGCACGGCTCCCCTCGGTGTGTATGTCTTTTCGTCCGATGATCCGGGCGCCGAGCTGGCCCGCTCGGTCGAGGCGGAGGTCTTCCTCGATACATTCGGGAACACCCCCGAACAGCTCGCCGCGGAGTACTCGCCTTATGAGGGGCGCACCGTATTTCTTTGCGTGATCGACCACCTGCGGCGCGCGCCCGCGGCCGCCATGCGCATCATCGTACCGACGGCCGACGGACGGCTGAGCAAGTCCCTTGATGACATGGAGCGGCATTGGGGGATTCGGCCAACTGTGGCCACGATCCGTAATGGCGTTCGCTTCCCCTTTTTCAATACCTGGGATATAGCTACGCTAGCTGTATCCCACTCCCACCAGGGAAGAGCAACCGCTGGACTGGTCTCGATGGCGTTGTACGAGGCCTACGTGCGCGGATCCCGCGAATGCGGTTACGACTATGTGGTTGCAATCCTTGACAAGCGCGCATACCGGTTTTCAAACTGGGTATTTCGTGACACCTGGGCGCCATTCGATGGAACTGATGCGATTCCGTATCTCGGTTCTCCATCGTCGCTGCCCGTTTGGAGCCAGTTGAGCGATTGGGGCGCGCGACTGAAGGAAGGCGAGCGTTCCATCTACGAACTAGTTTTCGAGTCCCGCGGTTTTGAAAACGTTGTGGATCTGGCGTCCGAGCGCGCTTTGTGTGGGGCTGCTCGGCGCATTCTTGACTCCTCCCGTGCGGATCAGGCCGTTATCGACCTTCGTGACGGCAAGATCGCGGATCCCGGCAGCTCTCAGGTGGATACGCCCGCGACGCCATAGCGGCGTCTCTTCAGGTCGCGAAGGGTTAACGGAAGCTTGTCGCCGGTGACCGGACGCGAGAGGAAGTAACCCTGGATCGCGTCGCACCCCAAGACCCTGACCCTGCGGGCCTGATCTGCTGTTTCCACGCCCTCGGCCGTGGTGGATATGCGCAACGAGTGTGCCATGGCAACGATGGCCGAGATGAGGGTGGCATCGGGCGAGTCGGGCCTGTTTAACGCGTCGACGAAACTCTTGTCAATCTTGAGCTTGTCGACCGGGAACTTGGTGAGGTATGCGAGGGATGAATAACCGGAACCGAAGTCGTCGATCGCAAGACGCAGGTCCATCTCCCTCAGCGACTTCAATATTGCGGCCGAACGGACCGGATTCTCCATGACCATCGACTCGGTGAGTTCGATGCATATGCGTTTCGCATCGACAGAATGCGCTTCCAGGACCGAGGTGATCTTTTCAGCGAGTCTGCTATCCACCAGCTGGGCAGCCGAGAGGTTCACAGCGATATAAAAGTCCATCCCGACCTCGGAGTCGGCTATCAACTCGGCCACCTTCGCTACAGCGTGTTCGAGAACCCAGTCACCGATTGGAAGGATAAGCCCGGTCTCCTCGGCCAAGGGGATGAAAGTGGTCGGCGGGATCAGGCCGAGGGTCGGGTGCTGCCAGCGGATTAGGGCTTCAACCCCTTCCACCCTGTGGGTGTCGCTGGCGACTATCGGCTGGTACACGAGGAACAACTGGTCGCCCGTGATCGCGTTGCGAAGGTCGTACTTCATTTCGAGGTACCTGGCTACCTCGGCCTGCATGGAGGTGTTGAAGATGACGACAGTGTCCCTGCCGGCGGATTTCGCCTGATACATGGCCGTGTCTGCGTTGCGGAGAAGTTCTTCTCCATTTTCGGACTCTTGCCCTTCCGAGAAGGCGAGTCCGAGGCTACCTGTTATGAAAAGGCGGTTGTCATCGATTTGGAATGGTTCCCGCAGGCAATCCAGTAGCCCAGTGGCGATCTGGTATGCGAGATCGACATCGGACACGTCGAGCAGGACCACCAGGAACTCATCGCCACCGAGGCGCGCGACCATGTCCTGGCGGCGGACGTTGGCGCGAAGTCTCTCGGCAACCTCCATCAGCAACCTGTCGCCATAGCTATGGCCGAAAGTGTCGTTGATCATTTTGAACTGGTCAAGGTCGATGAAGACCAACGCCAATGATGACCCTGCCCTAGGTCTAGCCAACAAGAGCCGGGCAAGCCTTTCCTCGAGGAGCCGGCGGTTGGGCAGACCGGTGAGGGAGTCGTGGGCGGCGGCATGGGCAAGCTGGGCTTCGGACCGCTTAGAACTCCTGATAGCCCTCAGGACTCGCGCTGTTGCAGTCGCAACCAGGCCGATGTCGACCAGGAAGACGACGCTGCGGTCGGCGATTGCGGCCGCTCTCTCTCCGAAGATAAGTATTGCGGGGACGGAGAGTGACAGGGCTATCAGCACTGTCTGAATCTTGGCGTAGCCGCGGCCACTGGTATCCCGGGTTGAGGAGAGCACCTTCATTGACGGGTTGAGTGCGCAGGCTCCGGCGAACACGTAGGCGACGCTGTATGGCAGGCCCAAAGCGAGGGAGGAGAAGTGAGTTACAGCAGCGTCGGCGAACATGTAGATGGTATCGCCGGTAAAGGTGGCAGCAAGGGTGGCGAGCAGGAGCCAATACGCCGGGACACGCCTCGCGTCTGAGGTGAAGGCGATGCGAACCAAGATCGCCACCAGAAAAGCCGACATGGCCGGGTAGCTCGAGAGAATCAGCCGGATGTGGATCGGGGTATCCATTCGGGCCAGGTGCGGGCCAATCAGGTACACCCAGGTGATTGCGAACATCGACAGTCCTAGCATCAGGCCGTCCAGGACTGCGTCCAGATTGTCGATTCTTCCGTTTCGCTCGTGCTTGTTGGTGAAACCGAGCAGGCCGAGGGCGAGAAGCACATATCCCGGCATCGTGATCAGGTCGGGCAGCAGCGACCTGGTGTTGGTGATATTGCCCAGGGTGTGGTACGCATCCGAAAGCAGTCCGCCCACCAGGAAGAGAATAAGGGCGGCAACGATCACCCACCAGTTCCACCTTGGCCGCGGCTTGTATTTGACGATCGCCAGGGCGACGATGATCGTCGTCAGCACGCCATTAACCAGCATCCAGTAAGGAGCGAATTTCTCGAGGTAGCCCATGGCCAACACGGCCAGGATCCCAATGCCGATCAGTAGATAGGCAATCGACATGATTGGCCGCTGAGTGCTCCTTGTTGGCGCTGTTGCCATGAAACGTCCAAATCACGTAGGAAGCCTTGGGGAAATATCGGCACTGGGATTCCAAGACTTGACTCTCGGTGGGCGATTGCCAGGACGGGCGGACCTGGATGATTTGGGTCAAACATCTAGAGAGGTTGGCAAGTGGAAAGCGCTTAGGGCCACGGCTGAACTCCTCGACTCCGGCCGTGTGCCGCGGGATCCGTATGGCGGTTCTCCCCCACAGCCAAGGGCCATTCGCGCCGATCGGTGCCCTTGGTCCATCCGCGCGGATTGCCGCCGGCTTTAGGGAGGTGGGGCCGCCTGGAACCCGGGCGTGACGCCTCGGGGGAGGTCCGGTTGACGGGCTCCCTACTTGCCTGACCACATGTCAGTTGGGGTATCCAAAGGTCCTGCGGTTGACCAGCGCGAATGCAATTGACTGTGACGGATCATGGACTGATGCGCAGCGCCTCGGCAAGCATCTCTCGTGACGGCAAGCCAGCCAGTCGTCCGGCGGCGTCCGGGTAGACCCGGCAGGAAAGCCCGATCCGTCGGTCGCGCCAAGGGAACGGGTCCATGCCGTCGATCAAAATCGTAGGGGAGCCATGGAAGCCGAGGCGCGCAGCGTCTTGGTTTGAGCTGACGAGAGTCGCCGACAACGTGATGTCGTCACGGTCCGCGATGAGATTACGCAGCACTTTGATCAGCGGATCCAGGCTCGGGCATCCGTCGACGTGCAAGACGTTCACCTTCATTTGCCACCTCCTGCTTCGATGGTAGACCTTCCACTACACTGGAATGTCAAGGGGTGGTCTGATGCGAATTGGTGAATTGGCGACGCGGAGCGGTCTTGGAACCAAGACGATCCGCTTTTATGAGGAGATCGGGCTCCTTCCGCCAGCGGAGCGCGAGTGCAACGGATACCGCGCCTACGACGAGAGCGCCCTCCAGCGCCTGCTCTTCGTACGTCATGCCCAGGTAGCCGGCCTTACATTGCGTGAAATCGCCCAGGTTCTGGCGATCCGATCGGATGGCCAGGCACCGTGCGTTCACGTGAAGGGCCTTCTGCAACGCCATCTCTCGCAGGTTGACGCCAGGCTCGAAGAACTCCGTGCGACACGGGCGGAGTTGGAGCGTCTAGTCGACGACGCGGAAAGCCTTGATCCGGCCATGTGCCCCGAGGACCTCGTCTGCGCGATACTCTTCCGCTAGGCCGGCATCGTTCGGGCGCATTCCATGATCACCAGGCGCGCTAACCGGTGGTCGACCAACTGAGCAACGTGGGATGCGGACGGCTCGGCTGGGGCCAGGTGAGTACCCTTTTGGTCTTGCGCGCGCCGCCGGCGCACTCACGTGCGCTTCGCGGACAACCGTGGCCATGTGGCCACGCCGGAGTCGCCGGCCACCAGCTTGGAGGTTTCCCAAGGTGCGCTCCGACACCCTGGGCTTTCTGGTCGCCTCCCAGGTGGCGGTAGATGGGTCCAGACCCGGACGACGACGGGTGGCTCGGCCGGTGCCGCGGCGATCCGTGAGCCTAGGGAATTCGCCACGGGTCTCTTGGTACTCTCCACCGGCGCGCGGGTGTCCCCCGGGGATCGCATCGTATGAAGCCCGAGGAGGTTTTTCCCGAGGGTGCGGTTGGTTCCCCCCTCGATGTGGTGCGAGATCCTGTTTGGCAAAGGAGCCGGCCAGGGTTGAGTAAGACGCGGTTGCTCGTGGCGTATTTCGGGCTTTGGTCACCGACCAAGGGGATCCCGAGTACGAACACTTAATGCTGGTGCTGTGCCTTTATTCTCGCTATCACGCAGGGGATGTCTGTATTCTCATCGATCCAATAGCTGGCGCAGACGCGGTGATAGCCGTCTGCGACAA
>JAKAOC010000178.1 GCA_021823385.1 Actinomycetes bacterium | reverse complement strand
TGGGTCAACCAGTTGAAGACGGCTATCAGCTTGGAGCCGTGAGGACCGAAAGAAGCCCGGTTGATGGTGAAAGTCGTGGTGCCGGCCTCGGGCCCCTGGAGGCTCGTCAGGCCCAGCAGCGCATACGAGAGGTTGCCGACCACGATGATGAAGATCGCCTGGGCGAAGGAGAGCCCGAAGCTCATCAGGATCGCGCCGTAGACCATGATCTCCACGTTGAATATGGCCCCGCCCCACATCCAGAAGAGGTTGACCGGCTTGGCCCAACGCTCCCGGCTCGGCACGTAGTCGATTCCACGGCGCTCAATGCCGGAAGGCCCAGCCTCCGCAATGGGTATCTCGAATACTTCCTTCACGGGTGGGACTCCCTCTTAGGTTCTCGGTCTGCGCCTCGGCACAAGTGAAGATATTAGATTCACCTGGCCGCGTGGTCCTACTAAAAAACGCACGAAACAAAGGCGTAACGAGCCAATGCGTCCTCAAGCGATGCCCAGGAACTCCATGACGGCCCGGCGGTGCTCGTCGGGATAGGGAGGCGCGGTGGGCTCCGAAGGGCGCCTGCCGTCGAAAAGCGGACCTGGCGCGGGTTGGGCCACCCCCTCCACCTCGACAAAGGCACCGCGGGCGCGGTTGTGCGGATGAGCCATGGCCTGCTCGACCGTGTAGACGGGGAACGAGCAGGCGTCGAGCCCCTCGAAGAGGCTTTCGAAGTGCGAAACCGATGCGGACGAAAAAACGGCCGCCAGCCTGTCACGCATCGCTGGCCAGCGCGAGCGGTCGTTCTGATCGGAAAAGGCGGTGTCCGACTGCAACTGGAGTCTGGAAACCATCTCCGCATAGAACTGGGGCTCGAGCGCAGCCACCCCGAAGTATCCCCCGTCGGCGCACCGATATACGGAATAGAAGGGAGCTCCTCCGTCAAGCAGGTTCATACCCCGCTCGTCCTCCCAAGCGCCCGATTCACGGAGCCCGAAGATCATGGTCGCCAGTTTCGCCGCGCCCTCGGCCATCGCCGTGTCGATCACCGACCCGCGGCCAGTGCTGCGCGCCGCCAAAAGTGCGGAGGAAATCGCAAATGCCATGTACATCCCGCCACCCCCGAAGTCCCCCACCAGGTTGAGGGGGATGACCGGTGGCCCTCCGGCCGATCCGATCATGGAGAGCACGCCGGAAAGGGAGACGTAGTTCAGGTCGTGCCCGGCCCGGGGGGCCAAGGGCCCACTCTGCCCCCATCCGGTCATGCGCGCATACACCAGGGCCGGATTGATCCGGTGTGCCTCTTCCGGACCGAGCCCCAGGCGCTCCATGACATCCGGCCGAAAGCCCTCAAGGATGACGTCCGCCTTCCTGAATAACGCCTCCAACACCGGGCGGGAGGCGGGGTCCTTGAGATCCAGGCCGATGGATCGCTTCGAACGCCCCATCACGTCAGTCCGGTAGGCGCGCACCACCGCCCCGGGAGGATCGCCTACCCAGGTTGGCGGGCGGTCGACCCGAATCACGGTGGCTCCCAAGTCGGCAAGGAGCATCCCGCAGAAGGGCCCAGGGCCGATCCCCGCAAACTCGACGACGGTCACGCCTTCAAGTGGCGCATGAGCTTCCTTGCCCTCAACTATCGGCTCCATCGGTCCCTCCTTGCCCAAGCGACCAGCCTATGCTCACTTGGCGATCCGCTTCGCCCGGTCCGGCCGGGCACGACGCGAGGAGACGACGTGGCGAGCAACGAGTCCGAACTGAGACGGTTGGAAGCTGCCTGGGCCGATGCCCTGGCAGATTGGGCGGTTCCGGACCGCTTCCTTGCCCAGGTTGCTTCGAGCCCATTCGAGCTCTCCCCCTCCTCCTTCAAGCCAGACCGGGCCCGCCTCGAAACCCCGACCCTCCGTTGGCTGGCGGATGAGCTCTCGGGCCTGCCGGCCGGTGGGCGGACGCTGCTCGACGTGGGCTCCGGGGCCGGCGGCACGTCCCTCATGCTCTGGCCTGTCGCCGAGCACATCACCGCGGTCGACCAGAGCGCCGAGATGCTCGCCGCCGTGCGTGAAAACGCGGCCGAAATCGGTGTTCCGGCCGAGGCCATCACCACCATCAACTCGCGCTGGCCCGCCGCTGTGCCGGCTTCCGCATCCGTAGTCGTATGCGCCAACGTTCTCTACAACGTGCCTATACCCGTCGCCTTCCTGCGCGCTCTGATCGGCGCCGCTTCTCACGCGGTGGTGGTCGAAGTCACCGAACGCCATCCCCATTACGGGGTCAACCCCCTGTGGCTGCGTTTCAACGGATACCAGCGCCCGACCCAACCCTCCGCCGAAGCCGTCGGCGCGATGCTGCGCATGCTCGGATACGAGCCGGAGGTATCCCGATGGGAGCGCCGTGGGGCCGACCCGGATGATCCTGAAGAGGTTGGACGCCTGGCCCGGCGGGCCTGCATCCCGGAGGCGCGCTGGAGCGAAGTTGGCGCCTACTTGCGCGATGAGCCTCTGGCGCCCACAGAGGTGGTCGCCTTCAAGGTGACAATCGCCTGATTGCCCGAGCTGCTCACAGGCGCCTGAGCAAGTCGGCTTTGGCCACCTCGAACTCGTCTTTCGACAATAGCCCACGCTTGTAGAGGTCTCCGAGGGCCGCAATCTTGTCCAGCGGGCTCTCCGGCGCGCCCGTGCCACGGTCGGCCGCTTGGCGGACCGGCCGCTGCCTCGCCTCGATCGCGGTATTGATGGCGCGCGTTGCCTCGCCCGGCTCCACGATGGAAGGAATCAGGAGATCCGGATCTTCACCCGAGGAGGAGATCCTGAGGGTGCCCATGCCCAGCAATCGTTGCACAATGCTGGCTTGCACCCCGATCTCCGCAACCCGGTCCAGGGGAATCTCCCGCCTGACCGTCGTGACCACCCCCGAAAGGTAGATCACCCGGGCCGACGTCACCACCACCTCGAGAGAGCGGTAGCGAAGATAGGCGCCCACGTAATAGATGGCACAGAGGATCAGCAGCACCAGCCCGGCCAACTTGATCATGATCGGCAGCCACGTGTAGACGAAAATTGCTGCCACATCCGCCCCGGCCAGCACGACCATCAGCAGAATCGGCACAAGCAGCACTACGAAATGCTGCCTGGCCCGGGCGAGAACCTCTTCGTCCTCCCCGACGGAATAACGCCTCAACCTCCCCAGCATGCACCCAAAGCATAGCCAGCTACCCGCTGCGGTTGCGGGCCCTCGGATGGCGGGTGGAGCCGTGCGGAACTAAGATGCTTAGGCCCCGGCGCTGCCGGAACCCACACTCCGCCTCTTGCAAAAGGAGTACCTCGCGACATGGCAAAGGTTGCCGTACTGATCGGTGGCGTCTCCCCCGAGCATGACATCAGCATCCTTACCGGGCTTCAGGCACAGCGCGGCCTGGCCGGCGCCGGACACGAGGTACTGACCATCTTCTGGTCGAAAGGCAACGAGTTCCATCTGGTGCCCAACGGCCTCGAGGCAAGCCAGTTCGTAAAAGGCGTTCCGGATGGCGCGGAGCGGTTGCAGCTCTCCCTGGGCGAGGACCCCGGCTTCTACATCCCGGCGAAACGCCTCTCCAAGCCGCGCAAACTCGCGGTCGACGCCGTCCTTAACGCCCTGCACGGCGGCCCGGGCGAGGACGGCTCTATACAATCGCTGCTCGACCTGGCGGGAATCCGGTACACCGGCCCGAATGCGCGTGGCGCCGCTTTGGGCATGGACAAGCTCGCCTTCGCCGGCGTCTGCCAATTGGCCGGTCTCCCCGCCCTTCCCCGGCTACTCCTCCATGCCGGGCTTGATGACGCCGGCTTCGCAGGCCCTTACATCGTCAAGCCCCGCTATGGCGGCTCCTCGATCGGAATCGACGTGGTCGAAGATCTACCGACGGCCAAGGCGCGCCTGGGGGCCAACGTCCACCTCCGCGCAGGCGCGGTGCTCGAGCCGTACCGCCCCGACCTGGTGGACCTGCAGATCGCCGTGCGCACCTGGCCCCGCCCGGAGCTCTCGGTCATCGAGCGGCCGCTGCGCAAAGGGACGGGGGCCGAGATCCTCTCCTATAAGGACAAGTACGTCGCCGGCGAGGGCATGGCCGAGGCTCCCCGCGAAGCACCTGCCAATATTCCCCCCGAACTGGCCGATCGCATCCGTCAGGCGGCCTCAGCATTGATTGAGCTGGTTCCGCTGCGTGGCGTCAGCCGGATCGACTTCCTGTCGGACACCTCCGGCGAACTCTACGTGAACGAGGTCAATACGATCCCCGGGAGCCTCTCCAAGTACCTCTTCATCGACCCGCAGGTCGAGTTCGGCAAGCTCCTCTCGGACATGGTGGACGAAGCGCTGAACACAGTCACCTTCTCCACCACCACCCAAGGAGCCGACGGGACCGTGCTCTCCTCTGCCGCATCCATCGCCGCCAAACTCGGCTGAAGGAGCAGGGTCACAGCTCGACGGGGAGCCACGGCAGAGGTGAGGCGCAGGCGCAAGCCGCAGCTATTTCGGCTCGCAATCCGGCCGCTTCGGGATGGAGCATGCCCGGCGTCCAATCCGAGCTCGAGGAAAGCACGACCCTCCCCTCCACGTTTATCAGGGCCAACGGCCGCGGCATCTTGCACATCCGCGGTAGCAGACGCTTCTCGAGGCCCGAGACCACGAGATCCGAGCCTGCCACGGCAGCGACGGCACCGTCCATCTCGACGGGGAGCGAAAGTGTGACCGCATATTCGTTCGTGCAGGCGTAGTCGACATAGGGCCCGGTGACGTGCCGCTCGCCACTGGAGACCGGCACCCGGTACCATTCGGCCGGCAGGTAGTCATAATGGTCCGGCGCCTCAGGGTCCAGGTTGATCCGGAGCGCCTCCGGCGCCGCGGGTGTGCGCCACCACCACCACTCGATCCAGCGTGGGGCATCCAAGAGCACACCTGGGGTGAAGATGGCGCCGGCGCCTTTCACCAATGAGCGGTGATCCTCCAGCAAGCTGAAGATATCGGGCCTGAGCGCGGCCAGGTCTTCGCGCATCGCCGCACCGCGCGCCTTGATTCCATCGCCGAGCAGGGTCCGCAATCCATCGCGAAGTTGCACTAAGGCGGAGAAGACCGCTTCTATCTCTCCGGTCACTTCCTCCATGAGCTCGTCGTGCAGTTCCGCGCGCAGCTTCATTGGCCGACCTTCCCACCCTCGAAGGAATCGAGCCGGTAAAAGTTAAGGCGAAGCTCCAGGAGGCGGCGGGTGTCGCTGGCGACGCCCTTTTCGGCCAGATCGCGGGCTAGGTCCGAGTCCCGGGCCACTATCGCTTCCACCATTCGCGCGCGAAGCGCCCAGAAATTCTCGATGTCGTCTCCTGTGAAGTCGAGCCACAGCAGATCGCCTATCTCCGCGCGTAGCTTCAGCTCCTCGACGGCCAGCCGAGGTGACTGAGCGGCTGCGGCAACCGCCAGGCTGAACTCCGCGTCGGCTCGGCGCAGCTCGCTCGCCTCATGCGCCAGGCGAAAGCGTGCCAGGCGTTGGACAAGCCCTTCAATCTCGCTGGGGACGGCGCGATCGGCGGCAAGCTTTGCGGCCACGCCGGCCACCGCCGATCTGTGATCCCCCAGGTCGCGCAAGCCCTCCGTCGAAAACTCCCTTAGACGGTCGTAAAGTCCGGCGGCCCGGTTGCGCTGGGCCGTGACAAAGTTGCCGCCACTGCGGCCACGCCGCGTTTCGATCATCCCCCTCTCACGCAGCAGTGCCAACGCTTCGCGCAAAGTCACCGTTGCCACGCCCATCTGCTCCGCCAGCGTCGCCTCA
>JAKAOC010000177.1 GCA_021823385.1 Actinomycetes bacterium | reverse complement strand
CGAGAGCGACTCCAGCAGGATCTCCCGGTTGGCGTAGAGGAAGCTCGACACCATACCAGGCCTGCTGCGCGCAACCCGGGTGACGTCGGCGAAGGAGTTGCCCGACAACAGGGTAAGCAGCGATGCGTCCTCTATGGAATTGGCGAACGAGGCGGTCAGGTAGGCGAATATGTGGGGCAGCTGGATGGTGAAATTCGTGACCCGGTCGTGGAGCGCGGGATTCACGAAGAGCTGTTGGGAGCCGAGCGCCGATGACAGCAGAGCCGCCACCGAGAGCGATGCCTCGGCGTCCGCGGCGGCCCCGCTCGACACCACAATGGTGCGCCCCCTGAATAGCTCCGCCTCCGCGCCGGAAATCCCCGGGCGCTCGTTGCCCGCAAGAGGGTGCAGGCCAACGTAGCGCAGCGGCCCCGCCGCCTCGGCGTAGGCCTCCATCGCCTCGTCGATGTCGAGCTTGGTGGAGCACACGTCCGACAGAACCGCACGGGACTGGAAGCGCCTCTGCCGCAACCTGGCAAGCTCGCTTTTAAGGCGGCCGGCCGGGACGGCAAAGATGCAGAGCTCGGTCTCGGAGAGCAGCCCTTCGATGGAGGCGCCCTGGGGGATCCCCTGCAGCGCCGCCGCCTTGGCCGCCTCGGGGTCCGCGTCGAAACCGACCACGCCCACCTGGTGGCGCAAGCCAAGTGCCAATGAGGCTCCGATCTGGCCCATCCCCACGATGCCGACGGAGGAGAACCCTTCCAGCCTCATGCCCCTCCCCCTTGTGTCACCACCCCCGCAGGGCGAGCCTCACCGGGCGTCACGGATGCAGCGCCAAGGGCTGAGCCTGTGGCGGGGAGAGCAGCGCCGCCCTTTGTGCGGGCGAACTTTGCGCATCGACGCCGCCACGCGGCAGGCTGGCCGAAGGGGTGGAGACCTCGGTGCCTCTCCAACGGGGGTAGGAGCCCAGGAGCTTGACTGAAGCGTCCAGGTCCACCAGCGACTCAAGCAGCGCTTTCACGGCCCCATCAGTCACGTGCCCCTCGAAGATGACCACGAAGCAGTAGTTTCCCAACTTGGCGCTGAGCGGGCGCGACAGGATCTGGTTCATGTTTATTCCATGTTCGGCAAACATCCGCGTCACCGCGGCCAGGAAGCCGACCCGGTCCGTGGCGGGGGTTATCACGATCGCGCTGCGGTCATCGCCGGTGGGGGCCGCCACCTCCCGCCCGATCAGGACGTAGCGGGTCCGGATGTCGGGCACGTCCATCACGGCGTTCGAAACCGGCACCAGGCCGCGATCCTCTCCGACCACCGGCGGCGCCAGCGCCACCAGGGTGGGATCACCGGACTGCGACACGGTCCGGCAGGCTTCGGCCGTGGAAAGGGTGTGGCGCACGGTCAGCCCCTGCTGCTTTATGTATTGACTGCAGAGATCCAGGATCTGGGGGTGGGAGAGCACCTGTGTGTGCGGGGCCTCCGGATCCACGCAAAAGGCGTCGATCCGCTCGCTCAGCACCACCTCCTCGCGGATGTAGACAGAGTCGTAATCGAAGATGAGCTTGTCGACGTTGGTGCTGATCTCTCCGTCGGTGGAGTTCTCGAGCGGAATGATGCCCAGGCAGCCCGGCGTGTAGTTGACAGTCTCGATGACGTCGGAGACGGAACTCATGGGCAAGGGATCGGAATCCCCCACCGTCCGCAGCAATGAGATCGCCCGCAGATCGGATGTGCCTTCAGGCCCCAGGTAGCAGATAAGCAATTTGCAGCCCCTTCGTCGCTGGTCAAATTCTATGGCTCCGACCAGGCGCCGAAGGCGGTGCTCCACCTCCCGTGTGGGCTCTGCGGTACCCACCCAGGCACCCGGGGCCGGGATGCGATGTGGCGGCTCACCGGGCGGGCGAAGGTATCCATTGCAAATCCCGCGCTTCGCAGTGGTCGCTTTGGTGCCCGCTGCATCCGCTGGACGCCGATCCCAAGCGGTAACCTCAACTATGGTTGAGGTTGTGCCAGGCCTCATCGACATCGGCGAAGTGTGCTCGCGAGCCGGCCTGCCCGCCTCCACCCTGCACTACTACGAGCGCCAAGGCCTCATCCGCAGCGTGAGCAGATCCGGCCTCCGCCGCCAATACGAGCCGGACACCCTGGACCGACTGGCGGTCATAACGCTCGCTCGGCGGGCGGGGTTCCCGCTCAAGGAAATAGCCTCCCTTCTCGGCACAGACGGGGAGGCCAAGGGTGAATCCCTGCTGCGAGCCGCGCAGGCGGCAGTAGCCAAACGCCTGGATGCGCTCCGGTCCATGGAAATAAGCCTTGCTAACGCGCTAGAAAACGGCGGGACCGGGTTAACGGGCTGTGAGCGCCTGCGGGCGGACCCCGGCGACAAAGGCCCCTCCGAATGGGGGGCGGCCCAGGATGAGGATCCTGGCCGCCCCGGCCGGCCCGTTCGCCGGGGTGAGGCCGAAAGAGGTCTGAGCGACCTGTCGTGGCTGCGGCGAGTTCGGGACAGAATCGACAGGGAATATTCGAAGCCTCTTGACGTCGAGGCCCTCGCGCGAGGCGCCCACATGTCGGCCGGGCACCTCAGCAGGCAGTTCCGGCTCGCCTACGGCGAATCGCCCTACAGCTACCTGATGACTCGGCGCATCGAGAGGGCGATGGCCCTGCTGCAGCGAGGCGACATGAGTGTGACCGAGGTCTGCTTCGCGGTGGGATATTCGTCGCTCGGGACCTTCAGCACCCGTTTCACCGAGCTGGTCGGCGTCCCGCCCGGCGCCTACAGGCGTGAGGCGGATCGCACGGCGCCGGGGCTGCCGTCCTGTCTCGCCAAGCAAGTGTCCCGGCCTGTCAGGAATCGAGAAGCGCCCGCATAATCACTGTGGCTAACGTGGCGCACATGGAAATAACCATTCACACAAGCGCCCTGCCCCACACCGATCCCGAGGCATCCTTGGCCTTCTATCGGGACGCACTCGGTTTCGAGGTACGTTCCGACGTCGGGCAAGGCACCATGCGCTGGATCACGGTTGGCCCCGCCAATCAGCCCGACACCTGCTTACTCCTGTCGCCGCCGGCCCTCGACCCCGGCATCACCGAGGCCGAGCGCCAAACTATCGCCGAAATGATGGCCAAGGGCACCTATGGCTGGATCATGCTGGGCTCGCCGGACCTGGATGCCACCTTTGACCAGGTCCAGGCGACCGGCGCCGAGGTGGTCCAGGAACCCATCGATCAGCCCTACGGGGTCCGCGATTGCGCATTCCGCGACCCGGCGGGAAACCTGGTCCGCATACGGCAGGTGAACTAGGCTTCACATCTGCCCCAGCCCGCCGAGGCGAACCGGAGGCAGGGATTTCCGGCGATCGGAAGCGGGAGCACGCCCGGCGCCGGCAGAATGCGACTTGATCTACACGCCGGGCCTGTCGCGCCGGCCATGGAGAGGTTTCACGATGACCGACGGTGGGAGCGACGCCACGAAGCAGCTCGACAACGCAATCGCCCAGCTCGGCGATTGGCGCGGCACCACCCTGGCCTGGGTGCGCGAAGTGATCATGGAGGCCGACCCGGAGGTGATCGAAGAATGGAAGTGGGTCAAGCCCTCCAGCCCTGGAGTGCCGGTCTGGTCGCACGCGGGAGGAATCTGCACCGGCGAGACCTACAAGAGCGTCGTTAAGCTGACTTTCCACAAGGGAGCCTCGCTCGAGGACCCCTCCGGCCTCTTCAACTCCAGCCTGGAAGGCAAGGTCAGGCGTGCAATCGACATCAGGGAGGGTGTGACCGTCGACAGGGCGGCCTTCGCCGACCTGATCCGCGCGGCGGTCGCCCTGAACCTGCAAGGCAAAGCCAAGCGAACCTAAGGCCCAAATCAGGAGCGTGTGCCGGGTCCCGGCCCCAACTCCGCTCCCCGGCCGGCGGCCCGAGGGTCTCGGACCACGCCGAACGCCAAACGGCCGCCATGCGCCTGCGCGAGCAGGGACGCATCGGTGTCGAGCTGCGCACCATCGAGTCACGCCAGGGCGTACTCGACGGCTGGCTGGACGTGATGGACCTCGCCCTCAGGTTCTCGACGCGTTGTGCCACCGGCTACCGACGTGCCGGTGACCGGACCCGCAAGCTCTTCAACGCCGCCGTGCTCAACGAGGTCCACGTCCGCGACGGCCACGTCGTCGACGCGGCCTATGAGGAGCCGTTCGACCTGCTCTTCTCTTCGCCGAAGTTCGGATACGGAGATGTGGTGGTGAAGACGATGTCCTATTCGAACTTCGCTCAGCTCGCAGAACGTGTCGCAGCGCTGGCTCGGGCATGGCTTGATGGTGCGCGCACCCCGTTCACTGGAGCTCAGCTGCCGACGTCCTCTGCCAGCCGGGCGAGCTCCACGCGGCCGGCCACTCCGAGTGTGACGTAGACGTGGGAGAGGTGGTGATCGACGGTCTTTCGGCTGATCGCGAGCTGCTGGGCGATCTCCGAATTGCTGAGCCGGCGCGAGGTGAGCCGGGTGACGGCCTGCTCGGCCGGCGTGAGCAGTCCCGGCGCGTCGAGGGAGCGGTCGGGGCCGAGCGTGCCGAGGGCCGTGCCGTAGGCGAGGTGGGAGCGGCCGAGCTCGAGGGGGAGGTCCTGGGCGTGGTCGAGGGCCTCTCGAAAGGCCTACCTGGCCCCTTCCCCGTTGCCCTTTGCGGCGCGGATGATGCCGCGTATTCCGTGCCTCACCGGCGAGGGCGGTCCGCCGCCTGAGGGCTTCCGCCCGCTCCTCGTAGGGGACGAGCGCCGCCTCGGCCTCCTCCGGGCACCCTGCGGCGGCCAGACCCTCGGCCAAGATGGGGCCCAGGGCGAAGGGCCTCTACCGCCTCGTCGACGCCGCCTACGAGAAGCGTTCGGTGGCGACCTCGAGCAACCTCCACCCGGCCGGGTTCGACGAGCTCATGCCCAATACTCTCGCAGCGTTGGTTGACCGGCTGCTGCACCACGCCCACTTGTGCGAAACCACGGGCGAGCGCGTGCGGCTTCGACAAGCCACGTCAGGGAAGGGGGTGGCGCCGCTGGCATAACCACACAGGGTGGCGCCGCTGGCCACCAGGGGGGAATTCTTGTGTCCGCCAGTGGGGAATTCTTGTGTCCGCCACTGGAGAGAATCCAATGGCCATTGACAACGATGTCCCATGAGGGTGGCCGAGTACTCGTCGGTCGATCCGGGTCCAACATGTGGTAGCACCGCGAGTAGGAAGGTGGCCAGAGGTCAACATCTCCGCCCTGGTCAGCGCAGCAATCGAGTATGTGGCACCCACACGGTGCGCCGCCTATCGCTTCCACCGTGCCGACGCGGTGGGTAGTCGCTGACTGTCGAGGACACCTCCATCCGTGAGCCGGCTCCCGTCGGTCGACGACCGGATGACTCCGACGAGGCTGGGCACCGCACATGGTGCCGGTTGTGTCGGTTCTTTCGCCGGAAGCGGGCTCGCTGCGGGCACGGCGGTGCACATGTCGGTACAGCAGTGAGCCATGGCGCACTGCTGGCGGGCACTGCGTGGGGGAGGCTGTACCCCTTCCCTACTCTGGCGGTTCCTCGTCCAGCACCTCGCCGCTGCGGGTATCGACAGTGACCACCCGGCCGTCGGGGTAGCAGGGGGGTCTCCTCGTGGCGGGCTCGGCTCGTGGAGAGGACCCAGTAGGGCTGCTGGGCGGAGCCGCTCAGCCCTCGGCGATGCCCACGATGGGCTTGTTGAGGGGTTGGCCGCCCATGGACCCGTAGAAGGGGGCGTTGAAGGAGAAGATCCCCCCGTCGGAGGCCACCTCCCAGTAGCCGCCG
>JAKAOC010000176.1 GCA_021823385.1 Actinomycetes bacterium | reverse complement strand
CACCCTCGGCCGTTGGAAAGAGGTCAACACCACCAAGGTGTTGGAGGCCTTCGTCGCCACTGCGCCGCCCCGGTGGAAACTCGACTCCTCCGACCCGATCTATGTCGGCACCGGAGGAAAGCTGCCGATGGGCTTCTCCGTGGGTCCACGCGTGGGCCCCAACTTCGTCATCGTGGGCGACGCCGCCGGATCGATCAACCCTTTCAACGGCGAGGGGATCGCCTACGGCTACGAGACCGGACGCCTGGCCGCTGAGGTCATCGCCGACGCGCTCGCGCTGGACGACTCGAGCGTACTGCGGCGCTACGAGCGCGACCTGGATGCGCGTTACGGGGACTACTACCGGATCGCGAGGACCTTCGTGGGCCTGATCGGGCATCCCGCGATCATGCACACGGTCGTGTCGGCGGGCATACGGTCCAAGATGATCATGGACCCGGTAATGCGGGTAATGGCCAACCTAATGAACGAGGGCCATTACGGACCCGCTGAAGTGCTTTACAGGGCTGGCATTGCGGGCCTGGCGGCCAAGGACAGGCTGGATCCCCTATGGCAGGCTGGCAAATCGCTGGCCGGTACAAGTCGCAGGCGCTAGGCCTGCCGAGAAGCACCCGGCTCGCGCCGCCCGAAAGACGAGGGCACGGGCGACCGGCGGTTACCTTTTCCTGCCCTCTCCGGCCTCCAGCAGCTACCCTTCGGCAATCTCGCCGGCGGCACCACCAGCGATGTCTATCGTCCACTCGATGTCGTCCCAGCTATGGGCAAGGGAAGGGAACATGACCTCGTACGCTCCGGGCGCAAAGGCGACCCCGCGGCGAAGCATGGCGTGGAAGAACTTCGAATACAGCCCACGAGCGGCTGCTTCTCGCGAATCGGCGTAGTTCTTGACCGGTGTCTTCACGAAGTAGAGGCCGACCAGGGGACCGAACGTCGGCGCGGAGGCCTCCAGTCCAACCGCCTCGAGCACCTTCACCAACCCGTCTGCAAGCGCCTTGGCGCGACCTTCCAGCATCATGTAGCTCGAATCATCCAAAGCTGACAAGACCGCGATTCCCGCCGCGGTCGCCACGGGGTTGCCCGAGAGGGTCCCCGCCTGGTAAACGGGTCCGAGAGGCGCAAGCTTTTCCATGACCTCGCGGCGGCCCCCGAAGGCGCCAATGGGAAGGCCCCCTCCGATCACCTTGCCAAAGGTCCAGAGATCCGGGCGAACGCCGAGCCTCTCCGAGGCCCCGCCCTTGGCCACTCGGAATCCGGTGATCACCTCGTCGAAAATTAGGAGCGCGCCGACGCGATCACACTCCCTGCGGAGGCCCTCCAAAAATCCCGGCTCGGGCAGTACCAAGTTCATGTTGGCCGCGACAGGTTCCACGATCACCGCCGCGACGCTCTCATCAAGTTCGGGGACGCTATTGTACGGGACCACCACTGTGTCCGCCACCGCAGTGGGCGAGACGCCGGCCGAATCCGGAAGGGCAAGTGATGCCACACCGCTGCCGCTACCCGCCAGCAGGCCGTCAGAGTGGCCGTGGTAGCAACCGTCGAACTTGACGATGCGGCTGCGCCCGGTGAAGCCACGCGCCACCCTAAGTGCCGACATGGTAGCCTCGGTGCCGCTCGAACAGAGACGGACCATCTCGCAGCCGGGCACGCGCTCGGTGACCAGCTCGGCCAGCTTTACCTCCCCGGGGGTTGGCGCCCCGAAGGTAGCCCCCATGCCCGCAGCCTTGACAATGGCCTCCACCACCCGTGGATCGGCATGCCCGAGTATTGATGCCCCGTAAGACTGTACATAGTCCAGGTAGCGTCGGCCCTCGACGTCGTAGACCCAGGCGCCCTGACCCCGCTCGACAAAGTAGGGCGTCCCGCCGCCCACCGATTTGAACGCTCGCACAGGCGAGTTGACCCCGCCAGGAATGAGCTCGCAGGCTCGATCGAAGTACTCCTGATTGGTCGAGTAGTGCACTTGGGCGCCTCCGGCTCGGGAATGTTCGGCGATGTGGCCTGGAAACCGATTCTAGGAGGCGAGGGTACGGGCGGCTCTGGCTCACCACCCGCCGTCCCTTGGTGTGTGTCCATGGACATGGCCAGTGTGCCAGGATGAATGTCATGCGCGGTACCTCGAGATTGGCAGTCCTGGTTTCCACCGCAGTGCTGGCCGCCTCCTGTGGAGGGACCCCCGCGCCCGCCGCCAAGAGCGTGGGTCTTCCCACCAAGGCTCCGCAGGCCAGAATCGTATCGACCGGCCCGTGCCTGGTCGTGGGGAGCAAAGGTCCGCCTGCGATAAACGGCTCTCGAACGCCTCTCAAGATAGGAGAAAGCCCGCGCTCAGCCGTGGTGATATGGGTGCCGGGCATGAACGCAAGACCCTGCCGAGCTGAATTGACCAGGCTCGGCAAGACGCAATCGAGAGCCCTCGCCATCGCAATCGACGCCGCACCACTGTTTCCAAGCGGGGTGCTGAGTTGCCCGGCCGACGACGGCGGCGCAGCCGACGTCTACTTCGCCTACCGAGGAACGCCCTCTGTCGTCAACGTGTGGATCTCACTGGCCGGCTGTCGTTCCGTCAACGTCTTGAACCGATGGCCCCGCCGGGTTGACTCGTCGATCACGGACGTTCTGCGCACCGGCGCTCCACGGGCCTGGCGGCGTTACCTTGGGGGATGAATCATGCGGTATCCACCTCAGGCGGGAATCAGCCTACGAAAGCACCGCGGCCAGGTCATGGGTGAAATAAGTCAGGATAAGGTCCGCGCCCGCACGCTTGATGGCGGTCAGCTGCTCCAACGCGACCGCCTGGCCATCGATCCAGCCTTGGGCCTCAGCCGCGCGCACCATGGCGTATTCGCCCGAGACCTGGTAGGCCGCGATAGGTATCGAAACCGCAGGGCGTAGGGCGGCGATGATGTCGAGATAGCTGGACGCAGGCTTGACCATCACCGCGTCGGCACCCTGGGCAATGTCCAGCTCCACCTCGGTGATTGCTTCGCGCGCGTTGCGGAAGTCCTGCTGGTAGCCCTTGCGGTCCCCGCCGTTGGCGATGGTGACGTCGACGGCATCCCGGAAGGGGCCATAAAACGCGGAGGCGTACTTCGCCGAGTAGGCAAGGATGCCGACACCGGTGAAACCCTCTTCATCAAGAGCCGCACGGATGACGCCCACCTGGCCGTCCATCATCCCTGAAGGCGCCACCAGGTCGACGCCGGCGCGCGCTTGGGCGATGGCCATCTGTGCATAGAGCTCGAGGGTCCCATCGTTGTCGACGCATCCACGGTCATCGAGAATCCCGCAATGGCCGTGGTCCGTGAACTCGTCGAGGCAGAGATCGGCCATGACCACGGCGCTCTCCCCAAGGTGGCCCTTGAGGGCGGAGATGGCGCGCTGCGTTATGCCCGCGGATGAGTAGCCCTGGCTCCCGACGGGATCCTTCTCCTCCGGCACGCCGAAGATCATGAACCCCTTGACACCGAGCCCCGCCAGGCGCTCCGCCTCCTTCAGGAAAGAGTCGATGGTGTGCTGATAGATCCCCGGCAGCGAGGCAATCGGCAGTGGCTCGGTGGCGCCCTCCTTGACGAAGAAGGGCGCGATCAGGTCATCTACCCCGAGACGGGTCTCCGCCACCAAATCCCGAAGGGCCTGGGAGGCGCGAAGGCGGCGGGGGCGGCGCTGGATATCGAACATGGACATCAATTTTAGGCCACGCCATCTCGTTCGGCAGCGGCACTACTCCTCGCCACCGGGCCGCCCGGCTCCATTACCGGAAAACGCTAGCTCCAGCGCCTGGACAAGGCCGTCGATATCATGGACGTCGGCCGTCGCCGCCACGACCAGTCCCGCTCCCTCCGCGGCGGCAGTGGTGACAGGGCCGATCGAAACAACAATCGAAGGCACGGCCTCCAGGCCGTAGACCTCCAGGAATGCGGTCACCGTGGAGGGCGAGGTGAAGCAGATCGCGTCGGCGGAACTCACCTCGGCACGTTCGGCGCCGTCGGGATGGAAGGGGAGAGTTTGATAACCCTCCACCGCATGCACCCTCACACCTCTGGCGGCCAGGCCCTCCGCCACCACCTTGCGCGCCTGCCGCGCCTGCACGAGCAACACGGCCCCATCGCCGGCCGGCAACTCCTCCGCCAGGGCCTCACCTATGAAGGTGGAAGGGACGAAGTCGACGCCAAACCCATGGGATTCGATTGCGCGCCGCGTCGCCGCGCCAATGGCGGCAATGCGGACGCCATCTGGCAGGCGGCCGGCGCCAAGCCGCGAGAAAAGAGCCTCCACCCCGTTCGCCGAGGTGAAGACGATCCATTCGAAGTCCGCCAGGTCCGCAATGGCTGCTTCGAGGCTGCGCCCTTCATCGGAAGGTGGCCCGATACGGATAACCGGTGCGGAAATGACTTCGGCACCAAGGGCGCCCAAACTCGCGACAAGCTTCCCCTGTTGCTCCATGGCCCTGGTGACGACCACGCGCATGCCGTAAAGGGGGCCGGATTCGAGGCTGTCGGTACTTGCAGGGCGGATATTGTCCGGCGATGGCGGATTCCCTTCCACACTCGCCAAGCTATCCGGCTGCCCCACCGGGGGCGAAAGGCTGTGCCTCGGCCAGCAATTCAGCTCCGCCTTCCGCAAGCAGACGCTTGCCGAGCGAAGAACCTACGTGGACGGCGTCAAGCCCTCGCTCCGTTGCCTCCACCAGGCGCATGCCGTCCAGTGAGGAAATCATCGCGTAGATTTCGATCGACCCCCCCTCGTGCCAGCGCGCGTGCGCCCCAACGGGGAGCGTGCAACCGGTTCCGAGCTCCGCAAGCATCGCGCGCTCAGCGGTAACCTCGACAGCCGTGGCGCGGTCGTCGATGGCTGCTGCCACCTCGAGCATGTGCGCGTCCCCGGTGCGGGCCTCGACCGCGATAGCGCCTTGGGCCACTTGAGGGCAGAATTCCCCGATTTCGAAGATCTGGTCCGCCAGGCCACCCAATCCAAGCCTTTCCAGAGCCGCATATGCAACCATCACGGCAGCGGCGCCCTGACGGCGCTCCAGACGGCTCCTGATATTTCCTCGGGCATTCACGATCTGGAGATCCGGCCGCTTGCGCAGCAGGAGGGCGCGCCGCCGAGCTGAGCCGGTGGCGACTACGGCTCCGCTGGGCAGCTCCGCCAAGTGGGCCCCAACCAGCGAGTCGCGCACGTCTCCGCGGCGGGGAAACGCCACGA
This sequence comes from Actinomycetes bacterium, assembly GCA_021823385.1. Next base: position 584 of record JAKAOC010000176.1, on the reverse strand, counting down.
TCGACAGACCATCAACCTGGGCTGAAGGCAGGTCTTTGGCCGAATGGACCGCGAGGTCCGCCTCGCCGCGCAGGAGAGCCGACTGGACTTCCTTGACAAAAACGCCCTGTCCGCCGATAAGCGCAAGTGGGCTATGAAGGTCGCGGTCCCCTTGCGTCGTCACCGGAACGAGCTCGTAGTCAGCGCCAAGGGCTTCGCCGATGGCTCGAGCCTGCCATAGGGCCAGCTCGCTTTGCCGAGTCCCGATCCTGATGGGCCGGGTCACAGATCGAATAGGTAGCTGAGCGCCTCAGCCAGCCTCTCCGCCCTCTCCAAGTTCGTCTCGCGCAGGCGCGAAACGGGTTGGTGGAGGACCTTGGCCACGATCCCACCGGCCAGCGCTTCGATCGCCTTTACGTGAGCCGGATCGAGATCGGAGAACTTTGCCTGGAAACGGGCAAGCTCGGCAAGCTTGATGCTCTCTGCCATCTGATAGAACGACGCAATGGTCGGGGCGATGGACGCGTTCTGCGCGGCCCGTGAACCGAAGTCGGCGACTTCCACCTCGACGATCTCCTCGGCCAAGCCGACTTGGCTCCGCCGAA
>JAKAOC010000175.1 GCA_021823385.1 Actinomycetes bacterium | reverse complement strand
TCGACCATGGAATGCACGATCGACTCCGGGTGCACTACCACTTCGACCTTTGCCGGCTCCACTCCGAACAATTCCACAGCCTCGATGATCTCGAGGGCCTTGTTCATGAGAGTGGAGGAGTCGATGCTTATCTTGGGCCCCATTGACCAGGTCGGGTGCTTGAGGGCTTCGTCCTTGGTAACTGACGCGAGATCCGCTTCGGCGCGCTCGCGGAAGGGACCGCCCGATGACGTTAGGAGCAGTCGCGCAACCTCGGCGTGCGGATAGCCGCGCATGCATTGGTGGATTGCAGCGTGTTCGGAGTCGACCGGCACGATCTCGGCCTTCGAGGCCTCCATGGCGGCGTGCACCACCGGCCCTGCCGCCACCAGCGACTCCTTGTTCGCCAGTGCCAGGCGCTTACCCGCATCGAGCGCGCCAAGGGTTACCGACAGGCCCGAGAATCCTACGACTGCATTAAGAGCGATCTCCGCCTCGCCGGCCACCTCGTACAGGCCGGAGCGCCCGACACGGCAGCTCAGCCAAGCGAAGCGCTCGCACAGCTCGGAAGCCATCGCGGAAGTGCCGACTACGGCCACTGCCGGCCGGAACTCGGCGATCTGGCCCGCAAGCTCCTCGAGGCTCGAGTTGGCACTCAGGGCGTGCACCGTGAAGTGGCCTGCCGAGGCACGCACCACTTCCAGGGCCTGGCGCCCGATGCTTCCGGTAGATCCGAATATCGAAAGGCTTCGTGGGCCGCCGGTTGTATGGTCGTCCATCTCGCCATCCAACCTACCTGCAGGCGGCTCCACCCCTGGCAGCGGCCAGGCCAGCAGGCCAACCAGTAGGGCTAAGCGACGTGATGAGTGAAATAGAGCAGGTAGTAAACGAGCGGCGTCACAAAGATGAGCGCGTCCACCCGATCCAGGAATCCGCCATGGCCCGGCAGGATGCTGCCGGCGTCCTTGGCTCCGATTTCGCGCTTGACCTTCGATTCGATGAGGTCACCACACGGCCCGCCGAGTGCGGCCAGGATACCGATCTCGGCGCCCAGGCTGACCGTGACGGGGTGAATCCGGCTCGCAATGATCGCTCCGGCCAGGATCGCCCCGACAACTCCGATCACCAGGCCCTCGACCGTCTTGCCCGGGGAGATGTTCGGCGCCAGTTTGTGCTTGCCAAACAAGCTGCCGCCGAAGTATGCGAAGACGTCTCCGGCCACCACCGCAATGAGCACCGCCATCATGTAGGCCAGCCCACGACGAGGATCCCCGGTCACCGGGCGGATGATGGCCGCCACGTAGGATCCGCCGAGGCCTATCCATGCGACGCCAATGAATGTGATGGCGGTGTTGGCCAATATCGGCGCCTTCAGCACGCCGAGCAGGTACCAGAGGAATGAAGCGAGGATGGTGAAGGTGAGTACGAGCGTCATCGCACTGGGGCCCTTCAGATATCCCCCCGCAACGGCGCCGACGACTCCGATCAATCCAATTGCAACCGCCGGACGATAGCCCCCACGAGGGCTGCCGCGGTGTTCGCGGCGCACCAGCTGGTAGAACTCGCCCGCCGCCAAGACCAGTGCCGCCCCGATCAGAACAAGCACGGCCATCTGCCCGATCATGAACGCGCCGATGACGACCAGGCCCAGGACCACGCCGGTCACCATCCGCGTAGCGAAAGATCCGCCGGAGCGCCCACCCTCGCGTCGGGGCTTGGTGGGCCGCCTGGTGGCGGGCTCGGAACGGTCGTCCTCCGGCCCTTGGGCGTTGGCCGGCGGCTTGCGCTTGAAGCTGGGGCGGCGCCGCTCGGGAAGGTCGAGGTTCACGTCCTGCCGGGCCCCGGCACTCGGGTCAGAGGACTCGGCCGGAGCGCGGACTGTCCGACGGCTCGCCATCCGGCGCATGGATTGAGGGGACGGCCGCGAGGAGATAACCCGCACGCCGGCGCCGGACTCAGCCGGAACCGCGATCTCCTCGGTTCTGGGGCGGTAATCCTCGAGGGGCTCAGGTGCGTCCTCGGCTGCGAAGTGGCGGCCCTCGGCTTGGTCCTCGTTCTCATCGAAGGTGCCCAACTTGTCGTCATACTCGAGCCTGCGGCGCTCTCGCTGGAAGCTGACAGCTCCCTCGTCGGCTTCGTTGCGCACATGGGCATACGGCGCCCGCCGATCGGTCTCGGCGAGGCCATAGATCTTGGGTATCTCCCCCGTCGGGGGATCAGTCCAATGCGGGAGCGAGGCGGCCTTGGGCGGCGTATCGCCCCAGTACCGGCGGCTTACGCCGTATGGGGTGGACTTCGAGTCCGGCTCGGAGTCGTCCATCTCCTCCCTCACGCGCTTGTCGGGGTACTCTTGGGCCAAAACATCCTCCCTGGCAAGCAGAGCTCTTGCTCGCGAACGAGCTAGACCTCCATCAGCTCCTTCTCTTTGGCCTCGAGCATGCGGTCAATCTCCGCAATCGAGTCCGCCGTGAGCTTCTCCAGCTCTTTCTCCGCCCTGTCCAGCTGACCTTGGTTGATTTCGTGGCGCTTCTCGGCCTGCTCGACATCGTGCCTGGCGGAGCGGCGAATATTGCGTACGCCGACCCGCCCTTCCTCCGCACGGGCGCGAACCTGCTTGACGAGCTCCTTGCGCCTCTCCTCGGTGAGGGGAGGAAAATTCAGCCGGATCATCGAGCCGTCGTTTGAGGGGTTGATACCCAGATCAGACGCCTGTATGGCGCGCTCAATGGCTCCGAGCGCACCCTTGTCGTATGGCGTGATTACGAGAACCCTGGCCTCGGGAATGGAGAAGCCGGCCAGCTGCATGAGCGGCACTTCGGTGCCGTAATACTCAACGGTAAGGCGTTCCACAAGTCCAGACGAGGCCCTTCCGGTTCTGAAGCCTGCGAACTCGGACTGCGTGTGCAGTACCATCTTGCGCATCTTTTCACGTGCTTCAGCAAGCGCCGACCCAACCAAGTTTTCGTCCATCACGAAACAAGCGTACCTAAGAACTCCCCTCGGAGGGCCCGAAGTATGTTCCCGGGGGTCATTATGTCAAAGACCAAGACCGGCAGGTCGTTGTCCTTGCAGAAGGTGACCGCGGTCAGGTCCATTACCCGCAGGTCCCGTGCAACCACCTCCATGAAGCTGATCGCGTCGTACTTGACAGCGGCGGGGTCGAGCTTGGGATCGGCACTATAGATTCCGTCGACGCCGGAGTGCGTGCCTTTCAGCACCACCTCGGCGTCGATCTCGGCCGCCCGGAGGGCCGCCGCAGTATCGGTGGTGAAATACGGAGACCCGGTGCCGGCCGCAAAGATGACCACGCGCCCTTTCTCCAGGTGGCGGATCGCCCGGCGGCGAATATAGGGTTCGGCGAGCTCGGCCATCTGGATCGCGCTCTGAACCCGTGTGGGCTGGCCCTTCTTCTCGATCGCATTCTGCAGCGCCAAGGCGTTTATGGTGGTGCCAAGCATGCCCATGTGGTCGGATGTGGCGCGTTCGAGCTTTGCACCCGCGCCGACGCCACCCCTCCAGATGTTTCCACCGCCGACGACTATGGCCAGCTCGACGCCAAGCCCACCGGCAACCTCGACCACTTCGGTCGCGATCTGGTCAAGCACCGCCGCATCGATCACCTCTTCCGAGGAGGTGCTGGCAAGCGCCTCTCCGGAAAGCTTAAGAACGGCCCTCTTCCAGCGTGGGGCGCCCGCCTGGGACCTGTCCGTCATGCCTAAGCGCCGATCAATACCTGGGAGAACCTGGTCACCTTGGCCGTACCCAGGAGTTTCTCGATAGTGACCTTCTCGTCACGCACATAGGCCTGGTCCAACAGGCAGAGCTGCTCGTAGAAGGCGCGCAAGCGCCCTTCAACGATCTTGGGGATCTGCGCCTCGGGCTTGCCCTCGTTACGCGAAATGGTTTCCAGAGTTTCCCGCTCGTTGGCCACCTGCTCGGCAGGCACCTCGTCCCGCGAGACGTAGCGCGGCTTGGCGAAGCCGATGTGCACCGCGACATTGTGGGCAAGTTCGCGGTCACCCCCCGCCACCTCGATCAGAACGGCATTCACACCGCGGTCGGACTGGGTATGGAGATAACCGTCGACGATGGCCCCTTCGGCAGCCTCGTAGCGAACTACCTGGCCGACCTCGATCTTCTCCTTGAGCGTGGCACGCAACTCGTCGAGCTGCTCCCCGAAGGTGCCGGCCGCTTCGACACCCTTCTCGATCACGGCGGTCGCGATGCGGTCCAAGGTGGCGACGAAGTCAGCCGACTTGGCCACGAAGTCGGTCTCGCACTTGAGTTCGACGATGGTGCCGATACGTCCGTCTTCGATGATCAGGGTCACAGCGCCCTGGGTGTTCTCGCGGTCATCCCGCTTAGCCGCTCCGGCTTTGCCCTTTTCGCGCAGGACCTGCGCGGCGCGCTCCATGTCACCGCCGGCATCCTCCAATGCGCGCTTGACATCCATCATGCCGGCGCCTGTCGCCTTGCGCAGCGCGGCCACATCCTTGGCTGATACTGCCATGAGAACCTCTCTTTTCGTTCTATTCTTCGGCCCTACGGCCAAGATCTCTTCCGGCGCGCTCCGCCCGGCCCGCCGACGCAAGACCCGAGCGGAATCCTCGATTTCCTGGGCTGAGTCCGGCCCCCGGAGAGCCGTGCCTAGTCGGCCGCGCCGTCGGTGGCTTCGCCGGCGTCGCCGCCTTCACCACTCCCCGAATTGCGCGAACGGGCGGCGATGCGCGCCTCGCGCTCACGCGCCTCCTCGGCCGCGCGCCTGCGCGCCTCGGCCTGTGCGGCATGCCGCCGGGCCTCTTCCTCCGGGTCAACTTGCTGGGGAGCCATCTGGGCAACCTCGGGGAGGTTGCGCCGGCCCTCTACCACCGCCTCGGCGATGATCCTGCTCATGAGGTCACCGGAGCGGATGGCATCATCGTTGCCGGGAATCACGTACTGGATGACGTCCGGATCGCAGTTCGTATCGACCACGGCCACAACCGGGATACCGAGCTTGTTGGCCTCGGTGACCGCGATCGCCTCCTTCTTGGTGTCGATCACGAAGATGGCATCTGGAAGACGGTCCAGGGAGCGCAGCCCACCAAGGTTGCGCTGGAGCTTCTCCAGCTCGCGCGAGAGGATGAGGGCCTCCTTCTTCGGCATCGCCTCAAAGTCGCCGGCCGCCTGCATGCGCTCGTACTCCTGCATCTTCTTGACGCGACCGGAGATGGTGGTGAAGTTGGTGAGCATTCCGCCAAGCCAGCGCTCGTTGACATATGGCATGCCGCATAGCTCGGCATAGCGGGCAATGGCATCCTTGGTCTGCTTCTTGGTTCCAACGAACAGGACGTTGCCGCCGCGCGATGCGAGGTCACGGGTGAAGAGGTAGGCGGTCTCGACTCTGCGCAGTGTCTGGTGCAGGTCGATGACGTAGATGCCGTTCTGCTCGCCGTAGATGAATCGCTTCATCTTCGGGTTCCAGCGGCGCGTCTGATGGCCGAAATGCACGCCCGCTTCGAGCAGCTGGCGCATAGTGACTACAGGGCCCTGACTCATTTTTCCTCCCACGGTTAGTCTGTCCCGAAGCTCGCGCACGAAAGTGCGACCGTTGGGGCGCTTCTGGACGTGAAATGGTCGGAGACAAGCTTACCGACGCGCCACCTCCCCGGCGGCCGAGTCGGCGGCGTCCAGGTTCAGGCCTGGTCGAGGTCCTTGAGGCGCAAACGCAGCTGCATGACCGCCTTCGTGTGGATCTGGCAGACCCGGGATTCGGTGACTCCCAGAACCTGCCCGATTTCAGCGAGCGTGAAGCCCTCGTAGTAATAAAGGGCGAGGACCATCTTCTCGCGATCGCCTAGCCGGTTCATGGCCAGCGCCAGGAGTTGCTTGGTTTCCTCGTTCTCGAAGGTCATCA
>JAKAOC010000174.1 GCA_021823385.1 Actinomycetes bacterium | reverse complement strand
TGGAGCGAACCAAGGAGCGCTCCTTCTGCTGCGGAGCTGGTGGAGCGCGGATGTGGCTGGAGGAGAGCATCGGCACGCGTATCAACGAGACCCGGGTCTCCCAGGCGCTCGAGCTCGATCCCGACATGGTCTCTACAGCTTGCCCTTATTGCATGATCATGCTCGACGACGGGCTAAAGGCGAAGCAGGCCAGCGGAGAGGCCAAGGAGGGCATCCAGGTCCTCGACATATCTCAGGTCCTCGAGCGCTCGCTGCAGGACTAAGTCGTTCACGCGGCCCGTGCCGGGTGGTAAGCCAGGCACGGGCAGAGTCAGAGAGCCGGCAACCGAGGTCGTTTCCAGTTGCCCATTCGCGCCTCCCAGACGAATTCGATGCCGGTTTCGCCCGGTGCGTCGATGGGTGAGGACCGTTCGAGGAGCTTCTCGAACCCCGCTTTGCGTGCCACTCCTTGACTGGCCAGGTTGGCCGCGTCGTTATGAACCTCGATGTGGTCGACATCTCCTCTGGAGAAAGCCCATGAGGTGAGCGTGATGGCGGCGCGGCTGGAGATGCCCCTTCCGGTGAATTCGGGATGGATCCAGTAACCCAGCTCCAGCCCGGTGGGGCCAATACGCCTGTGCAACCCCTGCACCCCGATTGCCGTCGTTCCGTGGAAGATCACGAAGTTGTAGCTGCCGCCGGCCCTGAACTCTCGTCGCCACTCGCCTATTAGCCTGCGCCTACCCTGGACGCTCATCGGCTCGTAGGCCGCCCAGGGCATCCAGGGCAGGAGCGACTCCAGGCTTTCTGCGACTGCGCGCCCCAGCTCCTCGGCGTCCTTTTCCAGCGGCGGGCGGAGGAAGAATCCTCCACCGAGTTCGAAGTGCTCTGGCGACCGGCTATCCGTAGGCACGCTCATCGGCTTGCCGGAGCCGCAAGGACATGACTTCGAGCAGACGGACGGCCAGGGAGGGGATCTCTTCCAGAACCGAGGTGAACTCTCGGGCGGGCAGGACGATCAAGTCCATCGGGGTGAGCGCGATCACGCTCGCCGACCGCGGCTGCTGGTCCAAGAGGGACAGCTCGCCGAAATGGTTGCCGGCGCCAAGGCGGGCCACCTCGTTACCGCCCTTCTCGACCTTGGCTTCGCCTTTGACGATGAAGTACAGCTCTCTTCCTCCGTGGCCCTCCTCGCAGATGACGGTGCCAGCTGCCGCCGGGGCCTCGTCGCAGGCACGCTCCAAAAGGGCGAGTTCGCGCTTCGAGCACTCGGAAAAGAGCCAAATGGAGCGGAGGTGGTCCATCTTGCTGGGGGCGGTGTCACTCTTGGCCATGAGACCAACCTATCGGCTGCCACCCGAGGCGTGGGGCCAAATGCCGGTTAACCGGCGCTGCTTGCCGCTACCTTTGCCGCCGTCTTTTTGGGTGCCCTGAGCGGAGTCCCGCCAGGCGTGACGGCGAACCAGATACCCCCCGCACCTTCTGCGGCTATCTGTCCGGGGGTGCTGTCCCCCGAGTAGGTGTAGAGAGGATGGCCCGCGTAGGAAATCTGCTCACCCGCGTTCTGCGAGGTGAGGACGCCGAGGTATCCGGCCAGGATGCCTCCGGACGCCTGCGGCGCGCCGTTCGTGAGCATCGGCGGGAATGCCAGCAGGCAGGTCCCGTAGCAGCCGGAATGAGTAGGCGTGTCGCCGAGGCGCATGTAGAGCGTTTTGCCCTGGGGGGATGCCAACACGGGTCCGTCGGACGACTCCTCCACTTTGATGGTGGCGGGGGCGAGTGGCAGGCCGTTTAGGTATCCCGCGATCGTCGTCGGTGGATAGGCGGGCGTGGCGAAGCCGGCGCCGTCGTAGGAGTTGATGTTGGTCTGGCTGGAGCCGTTCAGCGCGGGTGCGTTGGTGCCACCGGCACCGGCACCCGGCTTGGCGCCGAGGCTTCCACCTTCCGGCGGCAAGGTTGAGCTTTGGCTGCCACATCCGGCGAGCCCGACCGCGCTGGTTATGGCAAGGGCGATGATTGCGCGTCTCGGCATAGTCATTTGATTGTACTGTCTTTTGGCGTTCCTTCCTTTCCGCCAAGCGCGGTCGCAGTTCGAGGGCCCACTTTGCCTGTTTGCTAGCCTGAGCAGGATGCACGTTGGCCCTGGCGACATAGAGCTCCTGGTGGGAGGTGTAGTGGGGGCATGGCTCATTGCCAGGCTCATGTCCTCGATGGCCGGGCGCTATGTGCCGTTCCCCGCAATGGCGCTTGAGCTTGCACTGGGCTTTGTCCTGGCCAGATTGCATTTTGCCGGTTCTCCGGTCGGATCTCCGGCTTATTTGATCGGTGAGGCCGGCGTCGTGGCGATAATTGCCGCCGGGGGCACCCACTCGCTGGGGGCGGGATCGGGGCCCCTATTGCGCAGGGCCGGACTGATTGCCGTGCTCGGCGTCGGCCTGTCCATCGCTTTGGTCGGTTCCGTCTTTGCGGCGTTTTCCTGGAGTACCAAGGCAGCGCTGGTGATAGGCCTCGCGCTGGCCCCGTCCTCCGCCGGTGTTGCGAGTCGCGTGCTCATCGAGCGAGCTGCCAATCACACCTCCCAAGCCAGGGCCTTCTTCGTCACCGCCGTATTGGACGACGTGCTGGGACTGGTGGGCCTGGGTGCGGTGCAGGTGATGCTGGCCCACGGTGGCGCGAACGCGGCAGTAGGGGTGCTCGCGGACCTGGTGGCCATCGCGCTGGCAGGTGGCGCGTATCTGGTCATGGCCCGAATCTCGGGCCGGACCTTCGGCCGCAGGGGGCAGCTGCTGGCATGGGCGGCCATCGCCCTGGCGGCCATCGTTGCCCAGGTCATTGGGGGATCCCCGATTGTCACCTCATTCGCCCTGGCTGCAGGACTGTCTCACGCGCTCAAAGGGGGCGTGGTTACGGGCTACGTGGAAAAGGCGGGATTTATCCTGCTGCCGCTCTTCTTTGTGGCCTTGGGGGCCATCGCCGGCTCTTACCCCGCTCACCTCGCCTCGGCCATTCCGGTCGCGCTTGTGGCGGCCGTCGCGGCCGTTGCCGCCAAGACAGTGGCGGCTCGGATCGGATACGGAGCCCGCGGTTTCTTCGGGGTGGCGGTGATGCTCGCCCCACGAGCCGAGATAACGTTCGTCATCGCTGTTGCCGCTCTGCAAGCAGGTGCCATCACCAATGAGGCCGTCTTCGTAATAGGCCTCGTTGCGGTGCTGCTCGGAACCGGCGCTTCCCTGGCGCTGGCGGAGCATCTGGTCCTGGAGGAGTAGCGGGAACTAGCCGAGCCAGTGGGTGCGAGTCGCGTTCAGCTTGTCGTCCACCTCATAGACGATCGGCACGCCGTTGGGGATCTCCAGCGAGGGGATCTCCTCCTTTGAGATGTTCTCTAGGTACATCATGAGCGCCCGGATCGAGTTTCCGTGGGCGGAGACGAGGAGAGACATGCCCGCGCGCAGCTGGGGGACCATCACGTCGAAGTAGTAGGGGAGCATGCGCTCCCTCACGTCGCCCAGGCATTCGGCGTCGGGAACCAGTTCGGACGGAACGTCCGCGTAACGGGGGTCGTGCACCGAGTGAGTGGGATCGGACCGGTCGAGAGCGGGCGGACGGACGTCATATGAGCGTCTCCAGAGGTGAACCTGCTCCGGTGAGTACTGCTTGCGCATCTCGTCCTTGTTCAGCCCCTGAAGTGCGCCGTAGTGGCGCTCGTTCAGGCGCCAGTGGCGCTGGACGGGCAGCCAAGTGCGCCCCATCTCGCGGAGCGCCAGCTCAGCGGTGCGGATTGCCCGGTCCAGGACCGAGGTGTGGACCAGGTCCGGCGCGAGGCCCTCGGCAGCCATGATCTGGCCTGACTTGATCGCCTCCTCAACTCCTTGCTCCGAGAGGTCGACATCTATCCAGCCGGTGAAACGGTTCTCGAGGTTCCAGGCGCTTTGGCCGTGGCGCAGAAGTATCAGCTGTCCCATAACCCATGAACCGTAGCCCCGATGGGGCCACGATCGCCAAAGCGGGAACGAAAACCTCGGGATTTTCAAAGTTGATAGGGGTAGACTCAACTTTGTTGCACATATACTTATAAGCAAGTTTCAGTAGGAGGTTTGAACCTATGCCTAAGGCCGTCGGAATCGACCTGGGGACCACTAACTCGGTGGTAAGCGTTCTCGAGGGTGGTGACCCGGTCGTCATCCCCAATGCCGAGGGTGGCAGGACCACACCTTCGGTAGTGGCGTTCTCCAAGGCCGGTGAGGTGCTTGTCGGTGAAGTCGCCAAGCGTCAGGCCATCACCAACCCTGAGCGGACCATCCGGTCTGTCAAGCGGCACATGGGCACATCCTGGACGATGGACATCGACGGGAAGGCCTATACCGCGCAGGAGATCTCCGCTCGCATTCTTGCCAAGCTGAAGAGGGATGCGGAGAGCTACCTGGGCGATACGGTCACTCAGGCCGTCATCACCGTTCCCGCTTACTTCGACGATGCCCAGCGCACCGCTACCAAGGAGGCCGGCCAGATCGCCGGGCTGGAGGTGTTGCGCATCATCAACGAGCCGACCGCGGCCGCTCTCGCCTACGGGCTCGACAAGGACACGACAGAACAAACGGTCCTCGTCTTCGACCTGGGCGGCGGCACCTTCGACGTCTCAATCCTGGAGATCGGCGACGGCGTGTTCGAGGTCAAGTCGACCTCGGGCAACACCCAACTGGGTGGTGACGACTGGGACCAGCGCGTCATCGACTGGCTGGTGAAGTCCTTCAAGGACACCGAGGGGATCGATCTCTCCGGTGACAAGATGGCGATGCAGCGTCTCAAGGAGGCTGCCGAGAAGGCCAAGATCGAGCTTTCGGCGGTCCAGGAGACCACTATCAACCTGCCGTTCATTACCGCCAACGTCGAGGGGCCCAAGCACCTGGACATGAAGCTGACCCGCGCCAAGTTCCAGGAGCTCACCGCCGACCTGGTGGACGCGTGCAAGGGGCCGTTCGAGCAGGCCATCCGTGACGCCGGTCTCTCCAAGGAGCAGATCGACCACGTGGTGATGGTCGGTGGCTCTACCCGCATGCCCGCCGTCCAGGAGCTGGTGATCTCGCTTACCGGCCGCGAGCCCCATAAGGGCGTGAACCCGGACGAGGTCGTGGCGGTGGGTGCGGCCATCCAGGCCGGCGTGCTCAAGGGTGAGGTCAAGGACGTCCTGCTGTTGGACGTGACTCCCCTGAGCCTCGGCATCGAGACCAAGGGTGGTGTCATGACCAAGCTCATCGAGCGCAACACCACCATCCCCACCAAGCGCACCGAGGTCTTCACCACGGCCGATGACAACCAGCCCTCGGTCGAGATCCATGTGCTGCAGGGCGAGCGCGAAATGGCCATGTACAACAAGACCCTGGGCAAGTTCCAGCTGGTCGGGCTCCCGCCCGCACCAAGGGGCATCCCCCAGATCGAGGTGACCTTCGACATCGACGCCAACGGCATCGTGCACGTTTCGGCCAAGGACCGGGCGACCGGCCAGGAGCAGTCCATCACAATCACGGGACAGTCCTCTCTTGGCAAGGACGACATCGATCGCATGGTGAAGGACGCCGAGGCGCATGCCGCCGACGACAAGCGGCGTCGCGAGGAGGCCGAAATCCGCAACAACGCCGACACCCTCGTCTATCAGACCGACAAGCTGCTTGCCGAGCAGGGCGAGAAGCTCTCCGGCGAGGAGCGCGAGAAGGTGGATGCGGCTCTGACCGATCTGCGCAAGGCGCTGGCGGGTTCGGACGTGAACGAGATCAAGTCCGGGACCGACGCCTTGATGAGCGCTTCGCAGGAGTTCACTCAGAGGCTCTACGAGGAGGCTTCGAAGAACGCTTCTACGGCGCCTGGGGGTTCCGCGACGGCGGCTTCCGGCGACGACGAGGTCGTCGATGCCGAGATC
>JAKAOC010000173.1 GCA_021823385.1 Actinomycetes bacterium | reverse complement strand
TGCTGGTGCCCAAGGTGGTCGGCATCAAGCTCACCGGCTCGCTGCCCGTGGGCACCACAGCCACCGACATGGTTCTCACCGTCACCGAGTTGTTGCGCAAGCACGGCGTGGTCGGCAAGTTCGTCGAGTTCTACGGCCCTGGTTGCGCGAATGTAAGCCTCGAGAACCGCGCCACGATCGGCAACATGTCCCCCGAGTACGGCTCCACGATCACCGTCTTCCCCATCGACGACGAGACACTCCGCTTCCTGCGGCTGACGGGCCGGAGCGAAGAGCAGATCGCGCTGGTCGAGGCGTACGCGAAGGAGCAGGGCCTCTGGCTCGACCCGAATGCTGAGCCCGTATACAACGAAAGCGTCGAACTGGACCTCTCCGCCGTCGAGCCCTCGCTGGCCGGCCCTGCGCGGCCCCAGGATCGTGTTCCCTTGCGCGAGTCCAAGGCTCGCTTCGCCTCCGCCGTAGCCAAGCTCGCCGATCAGGGCTCGATAAGCTCGACGGAGCCCAAGCCGACGCCGGTGACCCTCGCCGACGGCCGCGCCTTCACTGTCGACCATGGCAGCGTCGTTATCGCCGCCATCACCTCCTGCACCAACACCTCAAACCCGTCCGTGATGGTTGCGGCGGGCCTGCTGGCCAAGAAGGCCGTCGAGCGCGGCCTCACCACCAAGCCCTGGGTAAAGACCACCCTCGCCCCGGGCTCGAAAGTGGTCATGGACTATTACGACCGCGCCGGCTTGACCCCGTATCTCGAGAAGCTCGGCTTTTATCTGGTCGGCTATGGCTGCACGACCTGCATCGGCAACTCCGGGCCGTTACTGCCCGAGATTTCCGAGGCGGTCAACTCCGCCAACCTCGCCACGGTCTCGGTCCTTTCCGGAAACCGCAACTTCGAAGGGCGCATCAACCCGGACGTGCGCATGAACTACCTGGCATCGCCACCTCTCGTCATCGCCTACGCAATCGCGGGTTCGATGGACGTCGACCTCCAAGGAGAGCCCCTGGGCCATGACTCCGAGGGTAAGCCCGTCTATCTGGCAGACGTCTGGCCGAGCGCCGACGAGGTCACAGAGGTGCTCCGCAGCTCGATAGACACCGAAATGTTCGCTTCGAGCTACGCGAAGGCCTTCGAGGGCGACGAGCGTTGGAAGGCTCTCGACGTCCCGTCGGGCTCGAGCTTCGCGTGGGACAACGCGCACTCCACCTACGTGCACAAGCCCCCGTTCTTCGAGGGGATGACCAGGGAGCCGGCGCCGATCGCGCCGATCCAGGGCGGCCGGGTCCTTGCCGTGTTGGGCGACAGCGTCACCACGGACCACATCTCCCCGGCAGGCAACATCCGCGCCAACTCGCCCGCGGGCCAGTGGCTGATCGAGCGCGGGGTCGACGTTGCGGACTTCAATTCCTACGGAGCACGGCGCGGCAACCATGAGGTGATGATCCGCGGCACCTTTGCCAACATCCGAATCCGCAACCGTCTCGCGGACGGCAAGGAAGGTGGCTACACCAAGCTGCTTCCGGACGGCAACATCACCACCATCTACGAGGCCGTGATGGCCTACAAAGAGCGCGGAGTTCCGCTGGTGATCCTGGCGGGCAAAGAGTACGGATCCGGCTCGTCTCGGGACTGGGCCGCCAAGGGAACCTATTTGCTGGGCGTCCGCGCGGTCATAGCGGAGAGCTTCGAGCGGATCCATCGCTCCAACCTGGTAGGCATGGGCGTCCTTCCGTTGCAGTTCCCCGCCGGCGAGAGCATCGACTCTCTGGGGCTCACCGGATACGAGGCCATCACCATCAAGGGGCTGGAAAAGCTCGCCGAGGGATCAAGGGCACCGGAGACTCTCACCGTCGAAGCAGATGGCACGAGCTTCGAGGCCAAGCTTCGAATAGACACACCAAAAGAGCTCGATTACTACCGCAACGGCGGAATCCTTCAATACGTGATGCGGAATCTGGCGCGCGGCTAACCGCAGGCAACGGATTCAAGACAAAGCCGCTCTCGGGCGCTCCCAGCGGGCGTCGCCGGGAGCGGTTTTGTTGTAAACGGCCACAAGAGGTTATTAAAATTCTTATGCGCGCCCACTGAGTTTTCGCTTGGGATCCCGCATGTGCACCGGCGATGAAGTTGCGTCCGGAAGTAAATTCAGGATTCGTGCGCTCACCGCACCCGAGCATCTACCGAACATATCCCCTTGAAAGGACATAGTTGTCACCCGACCTCTCACCACCATCGGATCCTGAGCTGCCGCTCGCGGAATCCAAGGCGCCTCACGCGCCGCTGCATGGGCCTGAACATCGCCTGCACCGTGGGGTATTAAGCATCACGGACATTGCAGCCGCGACGATGGCCAACATCGGCCCCGCGATGAGCTTCTTCTTCGGCTTCGGCTTCTTGGCGATCACCGCCGGGGTCGCCTCACCCTTGACGATCTTGGCCGCCGGCATTGCCATTGCCTTCCTAGGCAACACATTGGCCGAGTTCTCGCGCGCCCAGCCTTCGACCGGCGGATTCATAACCTTCATCGGCAAGTCCTTCGGCCCGACGAGCGCCGTTTCGACCGCGCTCATAGCCGGCGCGGGGTACATGATCGCCATGGCCTCGGTCATCGTCATATCGGGTGGCTTCTTCTCGATCATCCTCCAGCACTACTTCAAGCTCAATGTCCCGTGGGGAATCTTTACGGCCATCTTTGCTGCCCTCGCGGTGGTGATGATGATCCGCGGAGTGGCGTTGTCGACAAAGATCGCCGGCTTCTTCTTCGCCTTCGAGATGGTGGTGCTCGTGGTGGTCTCGATTGCCGCGCTCATCAAGAACGGTGGCCATCTTTCCCTCGCACCTTTCAATCCCGCCAACATCAAAGATGGCTTTACCGGCCTTGCCCAGGGCTTCCCGCTCGCCATCTATCTCTTCATCGGCTGGGAGAACTCGGCCGCCTTGGCCGAGGAGACGGAGAACCCGCGGCGCAATGTGCCCAGGGCCGTTTTCGCCTCGGTCGCCATCATGGTCGTCTCTTACATAGTCTTCGCCTATGCGACGGTTAGCGGATTCGGCGGCAATGTCACCGCCCTCGGCAACGCCCCAATCCCCTTCATCACCGTGGCGCAAGGGGTGCTTGGTGCTGCCGCCTTCTTCGCATACCTGGCTGGCATGACCTCCACGCTGGGCGCCCTGATCGCGGGAACCAACTCCCAGGCTCGCCTGGTCTTCAACGCCGGCCGTGAGGGGTTGCTGCCTGCCTGGATCGGCAAGGTCCACGCCGAGCGCAAGACTCCGATGAACGCGATCATGCTCTTTATCGGCATCTCCCTCGTCATCATCCTGGGCTGGGCAATCTCCAACCTGGTGGGCGGTAAGGCCATGGATCCGGTGAACTTCTTCGCCGAGTCCTCGACAATGGGCACGATCCTGGTCCTGCTCGTCTACCTTTTCGCGAACCTGGCTCTGCCCTTCTACTACCGCAAGTACAGGCCCAGCGAGTTCAGGAGCGTCCGCCACGGCGTGCTGCCCATCCTCGGCGCCGTCGCAATCATCGTCCCGCTCTATTATCTGGCAAAGCCCGGACAACCTGCTCCTTACAGCTGGTATCCGTACATTGCTCTGGTGATACTGGTCGTCGCCGTCCTTTACTCGATCTCCCTCGTGCGCAAAGACCCTGGCCTCGCGGACCGGGTCGGCTCGATCGTCGCAGACGAGTAACCACCTATCGCGTTCGGAAGGGCCGGACACCGAGTCCGCCCTTCCGAACCCGCTCCCGGCCCAGTGCGCCGGCAGTACCTGCATCGGCGCAGCCGCCCGACCGGACCTATTCTTCCCGTTCTTCTCCACTCGCCAGCAAAGCGCGGGTCATCTCGTCACCCCAGTGGACCGCATCCAGGTAGGCGGCCTGCGCCGACTGGGTGTCAAAGGTTCCTCCGGCTCCGTCTTCCAGGGTGCCAATCCCCAGCTGAAGAAATTCCGCCTCGGCCAGGACCCGTCCCAGTCTCCCCTCGAGGCCGATAACTGCGGTGGTTATCTCCGGGGCGACGTCAAGGGCGTCCACGACACTTTCCACCGGCACGCCTAGCAATAGGTCCATGCTTGCCAACAAGCCGGTCAGGTATGCAGCGTTAGCCATCGCCGGATCGAGCTTGGAAGCCAGCAGCTCGCAAAGGCGCGCTCGTGTGAGAGCCGTGGACACCTGCTCGGAGTGCATCGACTTCGGCTCGACCATAAGCATGAGAATCACCCAGCTCTGGAGCCGGCGCCAGCCCAGCATTACCAGCGCGTCGTTCAGAGTCCGTACGTTGCGGCGCAGCCCTCGGTCGGGACCTTCGCTCGCGGCCTGTAACACGCGATAGCCGAATGCCGGGTCGACCCTCACGAGGTCGACGACCTTCTCGAACGACCCGTCGTTGTCGGCCAGTTCGGCGGCCAGGCGCAGATTGGTGATCTGGGCAGGCACCAAAGTGCGCTGCCGGATGACCTGGGGGTGCGAAAGCACATAGCCCTGGAAGAGATCGAAGCCAAGGTCGGTGAACTTCTCCAGCTCGTCCCAGGACTCGACCTTCAGCGCGACTGACTTCACTCCGAAGCGGCGCACTCTTTCCAGCGTCTTTTCGATCTCCTCATGGCCGTGAGCGCGAACGTCGATCTTGACGTAGGCCGCCAGCTCCAGAAGCTCCTCCGCCCCGTCGAACCAGTCGAAGCCGTCCAAGGCGATCGTGTAGCCGGCCTCGGCCAGCGAGTGCACACCTGCACGGGCTTCTGCGTCCAGCACGAAGGGGTGCAGCACTTCGACCACGGTCGCCTCGGGCGGGAAGACGATGGGCACGGCGCCATTCAGAATGCGGCGGTCGGCATTTACGAACAAGCGCTTCCCGCCGGCCAGGCGCTCCACCCCCAGGATGAAGGCATCGACCATCAGTTGGGCTGTCATAAGATCGCGGTCCTGGGCGCTAGGCGACTCCGTGACGGGAAGTTCGCCGCGAAAGAGCAGCTCGTATCCAACGACTTCGAGGCGCCGGTCAAAGATTGGCTGTCGCGCCAGCAGTGCCTCGGAGCTCATACCGGCGGCTCCCCTCCTCGGTGCAACGATGTTCTGGTCGGCATTTGCCAGGCTCTATCGACATGGTTGCGACCAGCCTTGAGGCGCCGCCCGCGCACGTGCGCAGGCGGCGTCGCGCATCACTCGCGCTCGTCCTTGCCTCTCGGGCTCGGCCCATCGAATCCGGGGTGGCCCGTCACTGGTTCTGACTCGGGGCTAGCGGTTCACCGTAGACATGTCCGCGTAGCGCTCACCAGCGGTCGCTCCCTTGGGAAAGGCGGCCTCGATCTTTACCAGGTCATCCGCACCGAGGCTCACTTCGAGCGCGCCCAGATTCTCCTCGAGCCGCGCGAGCTTGCGGGTTCCGGGAATCGGGACCACGTCCTCGCCGCGCGACAGCACCCACGCCAAGGCGAGCTGAGCCGGAGTTACGCCTTTGGAGGAGGCCACCTCACGCACCGCATCGACCAGCCTCAGGTTGCCCTCGAAGTTTCCCTCCTTGAAGCGGGGGTGGTTGCGGCGCGTATCCGTGGCATCCAAGTCGTCGATGGACCGGATCGCCCCGGTGAGAAAACCACGCCCCAGCGGGGAGTAGGCGACAAACCCGATGCCGAGCTCCCGGGTCGCCTCGAGGACCCCGTCCTCGGGATCGCGGGTCCACAGCGAGTACTCGGTTTGAAGGGCGGTGATGGGATGCACCGCGTGGGCACGCCGAACAGTCGCCGCAGATGCCTCGGAAAGGCCAAGATAGCGCACCTTACCTTGCCGGACCAGCTCGGCCATGGCTCCGATGGTCTCTTCGATGGGAACGCGTGTGTCCACCCGGTGCTGGTAGTAGAGATCTATGGTCTCCACCCCCAGCCGCCTGAGCGAAGCCTCGCACGCTTTGT
>JAKAOC010000172.1 GCA_021823385.1 Actinomycetes bacterium | reverse complement strand
CTCACCTTGGGACTGGCACGGACCGCCAAGGCGGAGTGGTCCCACATCGGAGCCACCTCGGCCTTGGGGCGCGATCTGGCTGCCTACAGCCAGGGGATCAACTACCAGATCGGCCGGTTCGAAGCAAGTGGCAACCTGCCGGCCCAGTTCAAGCTGCTCAAATACCGGCCCGCCCGGTGGAGCCCCCTCGACACCTTTGCCATCCAGGGGGAGATGACCCAGCTCCTCGACTTCACCACCACTCCGATCAGCTACTCCCTGGCGATCCACTCCCTCGGGTACACGACGGCGATGAAGCTCCTGCCGATCATCCCGGCGAACCAGCTGGCCCCCTATGACCCTGGGCCGTACACCAGGGCCAAGCTCGCGCCCATCACCCGATCCATACCCGGCGCGCTGCTGATCTCCGCCACCGGCCAGGCCGCCCAGGCACGCTCGGCCCACCGGAGCACCTCAGCGTCGGCATGGACTCCATCGGCAAGTGTCGGGTCCATCGAGAAGGCGGATGCCTCCATCCTGCGGCTGGCGGCTTCCGCGCCGGCGAACCTGACCAGGCTGGGCGGGGACTCCAACAATTGGGCCGTGGACTCCACACGGACCGTCAGTGGAAAGGCGATCCTCGCGGGCGACCCTCATCTCGGCGAGACTCTCCCCGCCATCTGGTACGAGCTTTCCGCCTCGTCACCCCAGCTCTACTTCTCGGGATTCTCGATTCCGGGAGTGCCGGGCATACTCATCGGCCACAACCGCTCCATCGCCTGGAGCCTTACCGACACCCAGAACCAGTCGGCGTTCTACTACCAGGAGAAGACCTCGCCGTCACGCCCAGGCGAGTACTTCTACAAGGGGAAATGGCGCCGCTTCAACTCGGTCACCTACTCGATCCCGGTAAGGGGCCAGGGTACGCGCAGCTACAAAGTGCTGTTCAGCGTGCACGGTCCGCTCCTGACCCAGTCCGGCAAGACGGTGTCCATGTACTGGACAGGCGCCATCCCCTCCGACGACCTGCTGGCGATGATGAACGTAATGCGCGCCTCCAACTTCGCCCAGTTCAAACAGGCGCTATCGGTATGGCTCGCCCCGACCCAGAACTTCGCCTTCGCCGACACGGCCGGCGACATCGGCATCATCGCACCGGGCATCTACCCGCAGTTTCCCAAAGGGGCCAGGCCTTGGACCATCATGAGCGGCACGGGCGCCGCCGACCCCATAGGCACGATTCCCGAATCGGCGCTTCCCCAGTCCTACGACCCGCCGACCCACTACGTCTTCTCCGCCAACCAGCGTGAAGTGTCGGCCCAGTACCCCTACTACATAGGCACATCGGCGAACTTCTTCGATTACGGGTACAGAGCCCGCACCATCTCCAGCTACCTGGCCACCCATCCCAAGGTCTCGGTCGCCCAGATGGAGGCCCTGCAACAGAGCAACGTCGACCTTCTCGCCACCGAGATCGTGCCTCTGGTGCTCTCCGCGACCCGCGGCGCGAGCCCCGCCGCAGGCGTTGCCGCCGAGTCCACCGCGGCCGTCGCCGCACTGCAGGGGTGGAACTACGAGATGACGACGAATTCGGCGGCGGCCGGGATCTGGTGGACCTTCCTCGAAAACTACCTGAAGGACACCTTCGGCCCGCTTTGGAAGGCGCGCAAGGTGCCCACCGGCCTGGACCCGGCGTTGGCGATCGGCACCGGCAATACCGCCCTGGTGGAGGACATCGAGGCAGCTTCCCTGTCGAGTACCGGGGGAGGCATCTTCTCGACCCCCATAACCCAGGGACTCTCCCGCGACGCCATCATTCGCGAGGCCTTCGGACAGGCCGTCGCCCAGCTCGCCAAGCGCTACGGCCCCAAGGTCTCGGGGTGGACATGGGGCAGGATGCACAAACGTCAATACGTCTCGCTCACCTTCGTCAAGGCTCTCGGATACGGCCCGTTCCCCGGCGCCGGCGACCGGTGGACCGTGGACGCCGCCGACGGGGGAATGACCAGCACGGCCGGCCCGAGCGAGCGCTTCGTCGCCGAGCTCGGGAGCCAATACATCGCCGTTTACCCCGGCGGCCAGAGCGAAAACCCGATATCTCCCTGGTACGAGGACCAGATTCCGGCTTGGTTGGCCGGGCGCTACTACTCGATGGCGACCCCGAAGGCCTCCGCCGCGCTGGCAGTCTGGACTCTCAGATGAACCGGGCCATGCACTCCTCCAATCCCCGTTTGTCTTTCGCGGGCAATCGGGCCGGGCATGCCTTCTTCGCTGCCTGCCTGGTCGTCTCGGTTGCCGTGGCATTTGGGGGCTGGTGGCCCGTGTTGCCGGCTCTGGGCGCCGTGGTGGGGGCATTCGGCATACGGGGCGCTTACGGACGCCTGGCACTTGCCTTTCCGGCCGCCTGGCTGCTGGTGCTGGCCGGCGAGGCCGTCACCGGACGCCACATCCTGGCCACGGCCACCGCCATCTCCGAGCTGGCGGGGCTCGGCTCGGGACCGTACGCACCGATCTTGGTTACAGCGCTGGTGGCGTGGCTGCTCCCCAGCGCCGGCTTCTACTTCGGCAGGTCGATGCGCGGACTGGGCATCGCCTGGCTTGCCGCCACACCGCGCACGGCCGCCGGTACCGCACGGGATGCGGCACCGAACTCGAGCGGGACCATGGGCGAGGGATCAGCGGAGTCGGCGCCTTAGCCACTTGCGCGCTTCGTCCGCCAGCAGCAGGGCGAAGCCGAGAGCCGCAAGCACCCCCCAATCCGCCGCGCTGAGCGCCGCGGTGCCAAACACGCGCTGCGCGGCCGGCAGGTAGCTGATGGCGGCAATCATCGCCATGGCGACCAGCTGCCCCCCGACAAGAGGGCGGCTGGAGATGGCGCCTAGGGAGAGGAGGCTTTCGCGCTCGGAGCGGACGCTCATTGCCACGAACAGCTGCCCGAAGACGATCGCGGCCTGGGTGAGGGTTATCGCCTGGCGATAGGCGAGCGTGTGGGGACCGATTTCGGTCCAGGGGAGCCCGCTCGCCTGCACGCGCCAAAAGAAGACCAGGACGGCCGCGGCCGACTCCATCCCGCCTAGGAAGGCAACCCTGCGCACCAGCGCCCAGGATAAGAGCGACTCCGAAGGCGGCCGTGGCGGCCGCGACATGGTTCCGGGCTCCGCCGGCTCCCAGCCGAGCGCCAGCGCGGGCAGCACGTCCAAGCCCAGGTCCACCGCCAGGACCTGCAAGGCCGTAATAGGAACAAGAGGAAAGCCCACCAGGGCGCCGACGACGATGGGAACCAGCTCGGCGACGTTACTCGTGAAGACATAGACGACGAAGCGCCGGATGTTCTCGTAGACCGCCCTGCCCTGCTCTACCGCCGAGGCGATCGAGGAGAACGAGTCGTCAAGGAGCACCATCTCCGCCGCCGCCCTGGCCACGTCGGTTCCTCCCCTGCCCATGGCCACTCCGACGCTGGCCCGCTTCAAAGCCGGCGCGTCGTTCGCACCGTCACCGGTTACAGCCACCACCTCCCCCATCGCCTCCAATTCGGTAACGATCCGCAGCTTGTGCTGTGGGCGAACCCGCGCAAAGACGGGCGGTCCCGCTGCCGTCAGCAAGTTGCGCAGCTCCTCGTCGGAGAGGGTGTCCAGCTCATCGCCGGTGACCACGCGTTCGTCGTCACCTTGGGCAATGCCGACCTGCCTGGCGACTGCCAGCGCCGTCAACGCGTGGTCGCCGGTCACCATCAAGACACGGATTCCGGCGCCCTGGCAGGCCCGGACGGAGACCTCGGCATCATCCCTAGGGGGATCGGCCATAGCCACCAAGCCGAGCAGCGTCATGGAGCTCTCAGCCTCCGCGCGGTCTGGCGGATTGGGCAGCAGGCGCTCGGCGACCGCAAGCACCCTGAGTGCCTGGGAAGCCAACTCACGGGTCGCGGCGAGATAAAGCTCCCTGCCGTCCTGATCCAAAGGCACATCCGCGCCATCGGTCCGCACGACGGAATTGCATATCGAGAGAACCGCCTCGGACGAGCCCTTCACATAGGAGACGAAGCCGCCTCGCTCTGCGCGCACGACGGACATCAGCATCGAAGAGGGGTCGAAGGGAAATGTCGCCACCTGGGGCGCCTCGGCCTCAATCGCCTCCATGGCCAGACCCGCCTTGGCCGCCGCGATCAGGATCGCCCCTTCCGTGGGGTCTCCGACCACGCTCCAGCGTTCGGGCGAGCCCGAGGAGCTGAGGCGGGCCGTGCTGGCCAGAGACGCGGCGCGAAGGACTCCGGCGGGCGCCACACCTCCTTCGACCGAGCCCGCCCGCCCGAAGCCGGCGCCGCTCACCGCATAAGTCTTGCCCCCGGTGAAGACTCCCACGACGGTCATCTCCGCGGTCGTGAGCGTGCCGGTCTTGTCCGTGCAGATAACGGTGGTTGAGCCGAGTGACTGCACGGCGGGAAGGCGCTTGATGAGCGCCATCTTGCGCGCCATGCGGCGCACGGCGAGCGCCAGGGAGACCGAGAGAGTGGCCGGCATTCCCTCCGGCACCAGAGCGACCATCACCCCCAGGGCGAAGACGAACGAGAGGGCGGCGTCGTGCCCGGTCGCGGTTCGAAACACGTAGAGCAGGATCCCCGCCGCAATCGCGACTACGGCCACCCTTCGGGCCATCTTGTCGACTTGGCGCTGAAGAGGGCTCGCCTCGGGCTCTACCCTGGCCGCAAGGGAAAAGATACGGCCAAACTCCGTGGCGAGCCCGGTCGCGTAAACCACCGCCTTTGCGCTTCCGGCGACGATCGAGGTGCCCATGAAGAGCAGGTCCTCGGCATCCAGGGGGCTCGGGCGGTCACAGGGCGAGACGGAGCGCGGCAGCGGGGCGCTTTCCCCGGTAAGCGCCGACATCTCCACCTGCAGCGCGGACGCCCCGACCACTCGGCAATCCGCCGGAACATAGTCCCCCGCCTCCAGGGAAACCACGTCCCCGGGCACGACCTCCTCGGCGGCGATCTCGCGAAGCTGCCCGGCTCGCACCACGCGGGCGCGCACGGGCACCAGGCCCTGCAGGGCGGCGGCGGTGCGCTCCGCCGCGTGCTCCTGCGCGAATCCGATCGCGGCGTTGATCACCACTACCGCGAGTATCCCCACGCCAAGGTCGAAGTTGCCGGGATCGCGGGGAACCGAAACCCACCAGATCGCAAAGGCCAGCGCCGCCCCCACCGCCAGCATCACGGCGAACATGTTGCCGAGCTGGCGCAGAAACTCCCGCCAGATGG
Organism: Actinomycetes bacterium; assembly: GCA_021823385.1. The sequence continues at coordinate 698 of JAKAOC010000172.1, read as the reverse complement.
GCTCGGCAGCGGGAGCGGGAAGGCGGTTGTACCCGAAGCGATCAAGGCGCCCGGCGGCCTCGGCCTGGTCGAGCCCCTCGGTGCGGGAGCCGAGCCCCTCGAGGACGGCTTGCACGCTTGCGCCCTGGATCTCCTTCACATCGGCCATTGCCAAGCCGCGCATCGGGCCAGTGGCAACCACCTCAGCCGTCCCGAGGGTTCCCGGGCGGATCAGCTTGCCGGCCATGCCCAAATGGTAGCCCGGCCCCAAGAGCGGCCCGCAAGGGCTGAAAGGCCTCAGGCGCGGTGCCTAAGGACGCAGGCCGCGCCGCTCGAGCAGCATGGCGTCCCCAAAGGAGAAGAAGCGATAGCGCTGCCGCATACCGTGCTCGTAGATCTCGCGCCAGCGCTCTCCAGCGAACGCATCGACCAGCAGGAGTAGCGAGGATCGTGGGATGTGGAAGTTGGTCATGAGACGGTCCACCACCTTGAACGGGTAGTCGCCGTGTATGTACAGGGAGGACCGCCCGGAGAGGTCTCCGGTGGCGGCCACGGTCTCCAGAGTTCGCACCACCGTCGTCCCCACCGCCAGCACCCTCCGGGCCGAGCCGATGGCCCGCCAAGCTGCGCCGTCCACCCGGTAGCTCTCTGTGTGAATGCGGTGCCCCTCGATCGTCGTCGACTTCACGGGAAGAAAAGTGTCCAACCCCACCGAAAGC
>JAKAOC010000171.1 GCA_021823385.1 Actinomycetes bacterium | reverse complement strand
TTCGCGCCGACCCGGACCCGTCGAACCCGACCACAACCCTCGGGGCGTGGTCCGAAATCTCCGTCATAACGAGCCTCCTCGGCGGCAGCTTAGGCAAACTTGGTGCTCGGGTTTAAATTCGTCCCTGCATCCCGTGCCGCCCCGTTTGGCGCCTAGCCGCCGACGGTCTCGCAGAGGTGCCGGTGCGCCGATCCAGAGCCCGCCGCATGCCCGTTGCCGGTACACAAGCACCCGAACAGGACGGCCGGATCAGATGATCTTTGAATCCCGGCCTTGCCAGTACTCGTCGCGCAGCAGGCGCTTCAGCAGCTTCCCGGTCGGCATCCTCGGCAGTTCGGCTCGGAAGTCAACCGATCGAGGGCACTTGACGTCGGCAAGGCGGGCCCGGCAAAAGGCGATCAGCTCCGCCTCCATCTCCGGGCCTGCATCGGACGGGTCGACGAGTTCGACAATGGCCTTTACCTCCTCACCGAACTCCTCGTTAGGCACGCCGATGACCGCCGCATCCGCTACGCGGGGGTGGGTGACGAGCACGTTCTCCGCCTCCTGTGGGTAGATGTTTACCCCCCCGGAGATAATCATGAACGATCGCCGGTCCGTCAGGTAAAGGAACCCTTCCTCATCGAGACGCCCTACGTCGCCAAGCGTGCTCCAGCCCCGCTCGTTGTAGACAGACCGAGTCTTGTCCGGATCATTGTGGTACTCGAACTGCGGGCCGTCGGAGAAGTAGATGGTCCCTTCCTCGCCCACCGGCAGCTCTGATCCGTCCTCACCGACGATATGTACCTTTCCGAGTATCGCCCTGCCCACTGATCCCGGGTGCGAAAGCCAATCTTCCGGCGAGCAGGCCACGAACCCGTTGCCCTCCGTGCCGGCGTAGTACTCGTGTATGACGGGCCCCCACCACTCCATCATCTCGCGCTTTACCTGCACCGGGCATGGAGCTGCGGCATGCACGGCCGCCCTCAAGGTGCTGACGTCTGAGTTGAGGCGCACATCTTCGGGAAGCTTCAGCATGCGCACGAACATTGTCGGCACCAGCTGCGAGTGGGTCACGCCGAACTCACCGACCAGGCGCAGGTACTCGACGGGATCGAAGCGGTCCATGATCACCGAGGTTCCGCCCAGGCGATGGTTCACCAGGTTGAAACGCAGTGGAGCCGCGTGATACAAGGGCGCCGGTGAAAGGTAAACGGTGGAATCATCAAACCCGTACAGCGACTTCAACAGATCCGCCAATCCGTTTCGTCCCGGGAAGGGATCAAGCGGCAGCGGGACTTTCACTCCTTTTGGCCTGCCCGTCGTGCCCGAGGAGTAAAGCATGTCGGCTCCCTCGAGTTCGGGAGCCACCACTGCCGGGTCCAAGGCGCCCAGGGCCACGTCGAGCCGTGTCCATCCCGGTGCATCCGCGCCGGCGATCAGACGCGCAACAAGCGCCGAACTGTCCTTTGTGGCCGCGTGGACCTCGCCCAGCAGCGCCGCGGATGTCAATACCACTTTCGCCCCGCAATCGGCGACTATGTAGCGGAGCTCGTCTTCCCGCAGCCGCGTGGAGGCGACGGTGTAGTAAAGGCCCGAGCGCTGGGCCCCCCAGGCCGCCTCGATCAGCTCCTTGCGGTTCTCCATGCAAATGGCGACCGAGTCGCCAGGCGTAAGACCCAACGAAGTGAAGAGCGCGGCGATCTTGGTACTTGCCGAGTCCAGCTCGTCGTAGCTGACGACCATGCCACTGGCGGGAAAGACCATCGCCGCCTTATGGGGGTCCACCCCTGCCAACTCCCACAAATGCATGTCTCTCCCCTTTGCCGCGCCTTCAGCACACCGATAGATGCGAAGCTATCAAAGCGGCAACCCGTCTCGCCGCACCCGAAGGCAAGTGCGGGGAATAGGGGCGCGATGTCGCCGTTAACCATAGTTGCAATCGCAACTACTGATCGGAGTGCGGCATGCCGGCTGTAAGCGTGGATAACCTTCTTCTCGTCCCGAGGATCAACGAGGTCGACGAGGCTGCGGCGAAGCCGCGCAAAGTGACCTCCGTTACCACCGCCCCCAAAGGTTACGAGGGGGAAGGATTCCCTGTCCGTCGCGCCTTCCAAGGTGTGGACATGGCCAAGCTCGACCCGTTCGTGCACATGGACCAAATGGGCGAGGTGGACTACGCCCCGGGGGAGCCCAAGGGAACCCCGTGGCACCCGCACCGCGGATTCGAAACCGTCACCTACATGATCGATGGCATCTTCGTCCATCACGACTCGACGGGCGGCGGCGGCGTCATCCAGAACGGAGCCACGCAATGGATGACGGCCGGCGCAGGGATCCTGCACATCGAGACACCACCTGAAGAGCTGGTCGTCAGCGGGGGACTCTTCCATGGCATCCAGCTATGGGTCAACCTGCCGTCTCGCTCCAAGTGGACCCCGCCTCAGTACCAGGGACTCGAGCCGAACGACATCGAACTGCTGGCCAGCCCGGATGCCGGAGCATTGATCCGCGTCGTGGCCGGTGAAGTGGACGGCCACAAAGGCCCCGGTTCCACCCAGACGCCGATCAACTTCGTGCACGTCTCCATCGAGCCCGGCGCCCGCGTTCGTATCAATTGGCCCCGCAACTTCAATGCACTCGTTTACGTGCTGTCGGGGCAAGGGGTGGTAGGCGCGGAGCACGCGCCCATATCCGCCGGAAGGCTGGCGGTCCTCGAAGGCGGCGACTACGTAGAGGTGGCCAACGGCGTGGAGCACGCCGAGGAGCGGCTGGAGATACTGATCCTGGGCGGCGAGCCGATTCGCGAGCCGGTGGCCTGGGCCGGACCCTTCGTCATGAACACGCGCCGCGAAATAGAGCAGGCCTTCGACGACTACCAGCGCGGCAAGATGGGGGTCATACCTCCTCAGTACACCTTCAGCGCACCCAGCTCCTGAGCCACTATTCATAATTGCGCGACATAGGGCCGGCGCCCGCAACTCCGGCCTTGGGTGCCGCGTCGTCGGTACGGCCCGAGCGTGCGGGCGGGCACGCGTACTCGGCCACCCTGGGCCCCACAGGTCGGGCGAGATCCATTGCCATGACCGCCCGCCAACTCCCTTGGGCGGCGCCGGAGGATACTGGGGTGTGGACAACCATACCTTTGAGATCCGCATCGAGCGCCTCGACGAAGAGGATTGGCGCCGGTGGCGCGACCTGCGGCTCGAAGCACTGGCCGAAGCGCCCGAAGCGTTCTCATCCAGCCTGGTTGATTGGGCCGGCCGGGGCGACCGCGAGGAACGCTGGCGCAGCCGCTTCCGGGCAATTCCGCTGAACGCAATCGCAACGTTCGGTGGCAAGCCGGCCGGGATGGTCGGCGCTACCGCTCCTTTGAATGGCGCGAGCGAGCTTGTCTCGCTGTGGGTTGCGCCCACCGCCAGAGGGAAGGGTGTAGGAGACGCTCTGGTCGAGGAGGTGGCCGACTGGGCGCGCAGCCGCGGTGCGGCAATCCTGGCTTTGGATGTCCGCGCCGCCAACCTCCACGCGATCGCCCTCTATCGGCGGCACGGGTTCCTGGATGCCGGCCCTTCCCCATCCGGCACCGAACTCCATCCGGAGAAAAGAATGTCCAGGAGCCTGCTCTAGGACGCGAGCGCTTGCCTGCCAGGTGGCCCCAAACCGGCCACCTGGCCCAGCTCGCTGACCGAAGCAGCCGGGGGGACCGGAATGCGCACCTTCAGCGGACTGACCGAACGGTAGGTGGCGGCCACGGTAACCGTGGAGGCGAAGCCGCGCCCGGAGGCCGGCGGCTCTATCCGGTAGTCCAGGTTCGCGGAGGTGACCGAGCCGTCCGCCACGACCATCGAGCCACGCCATCGGGTTGTCCATCCCTTGGCACTGGAGACATAGGCAAAGCTGTAGACGTCGCCCTTACGTGCCACGTCCTTGGCATACAGCGCGGGTTCCACCGGCATGAAGATCAGCGCCTTGGCGTCGTACCCCTTTGGGATGTCCGACCATTTTCTGCACTGAGGAGGCACGGGAACGAAGCCGACCCCATTATCGATTACGAGAACCGGCTGGCCACCAGAACACTCGAACCCCGGACTCCAATTCGCCGAGTAGATCGCAAGTCTTCCCGGAGCGGCGTAATGAAAAGTGCCGCTCTGGCGCATCGGTGATACGGAGGAGTGGTTTACCGTCACCATCGAGATCTGAGCGATCAGGGCTTTGGAGGTCTTCAATTTGTCGATTGCGGCCCTGAGGACAGCCTCGGCCGAGCCGGCGCCGGTCTGGGGACTTGTCCCACAAGCCGCAGCGGCCAAGGCCAGCACGGCGCAGGAAAGCGCTGCACTTCGCATTTTCAAAGGGTACCAGAGGAGGCTCCCGCGCTTCCGGCCCAATCAGCCAGGGCTCCTATCCTGGCTTAGGTGAGGGTTCTTGCCACGTGCTCGATCGGTGGGGCGGGCCACTTGGACCCAATCCTGCCAATCCTGGATGCACTGGCCGGCCTCGGTCACGAGATACTGCTGATAGCGCCTCGCAGCCTGGCGGAGCACCTCGAGCGCTCCACATATGCCTTCCGCGTGGCCGCCGATCCGCCTCAGGACGAACTCAAGGCCATCAAGCAGGCGATAGCCGAACATCGCTCGGACTCTGGAATCCTCTCCGAACGCGAGCTTTTCGGAAGGCTCTCGACGGAAGCAATGCTTCCGACGGTGGAGCAAGCCGTAACAGCGTGGAGGCCGCAGCTAATCGTGCGAGAGACGTGCGAATATGCCGGTGCCCTGGTGGCGGAGTGCAACGGCATTCGCCATGCCCAGGTGGGCATCTCCTTGCCGAGCATCGACGAATCGGCACTGTCCGTCGCGGCGGAAGCCCTCGAGCGCTATGACGGAACCTTGGCGCGCAGGATACGCAATCTCCCCTATCTCAGCCGCTTCCCCCGCCGTTTCGGCTCTTCGCCCTTCCCGCAGACATGGAGATACCGCACGGACGCCGCTCCATCCGGTGACGCCCCCGCGGCCGGCATCGACATTTACGCCACCCTGGGCAGCGTCGCCGGCTCAATGGAGCCCGTGCGCGGCGCTTACCGCCTGGCCATAGAGGCCCTCGGCCAAACCGGCCTGCGCGCACTTATGACCATCGGCCTTCACCTAGACATCGCCGAGCTTGGCGAGGTCCCTTCCAACGTCGAGGTGCGGGCCTGGGCCTCCCGCCAGGAGCGCTTGGGAGCTCGGGTGGTTCTTTGTCACGGCGGTTCGGGGACACTGCTGGAGGCGCTGGGGTCCGGGTCCCCCGCAGTGGTCATTCCCCTCTTCGCCGACCACTTTGCCAACGCCGCCGCGCTCGAGGCCGCCGGTGCGGGCCTGGCGGTGCGGGCCTGGCCGGGCGGGGACGCCGGAGAAATAGCCGGCGCTCTGGCCCGGGTGCTCGCCGAGCCGAAATTCGGGGACGCCGCACACGCCCTGGCTCGCGAGATGTCCGGGGCCGACGCCGCCGTCGTCATTGCGCAGCGGCTGGCGGCCCTCGTCTGAGAGAAGGCTACGGCTGCTTCTTCTTCTCCACGTACAGGGTGTGTAAGACAGACCCCACATACATCCCTTCCTGGGATATGGTCGTCTCGGTTATGCCAACGCCACCCGAAGAGATGCGGGTGCGCGAATCGAAGGTTATGAATCGAGCCGGGTCTGGAAGGGCAACGACACTGAGCAGGAGCGAGACGGGCACGTACAGATAACGGTCCATGGGAAGCTCCTGCGAGAAGCCGTTGGCCGAATCGACCATTACCAGGAGCGCTTCCAGGCCGGTGATCTCCCGTCCCTCCACCAGAGGAATGCGTGGGCGCGCATGAACGATCGCCGGCCCAGGATCGGAGAACGTTCCTTTCTCGAAGCGCCAGTCGACTTGAGCAATGTAGGGGAAGTGATCGAGGGCCGCCGAGGGAAGGTCGGCCGGATCGAAGCTCATCGG
>JAKAOC010000170.1 GCA_021823385.1 Actinomycetes bacterium | reverse complement strand
TAGCTGGCCGATGGTGGCGTCGAGAGGCAAATGGAGGCCAAAACTTTCGAGGATGCGCGTGACGTGCCTGCGCTCGTTGCGCCACTTGATCCTTCCCAGGGTGGCGGCCTGATACCTTGCCACGCGGAAGTTCTCGAGCACCGAAAGAGTGCTGAGCAGTCCGAGGTCCTGATGCACGAAGCTGAGCCCCAGGCTGGCCGGCTGCCCAGGCATGAGCGGAAGCTGCGCCGCCTTGCCCGCGACCTGGAACGAGCCCCAGCTGTCCGGGGCGTGGTAGCCGGAGAGAATCTTGATCAGGGTCGACTTGCCGGAGCCGTTTCGGCCCACCAGTCCGTGGACCTCGCCCGCCTTTACGGAGACCGTCACATCGTCCAGCGCCTTGGCGCCTCCGAATGACTTGGAGAGATCCGACACGTAGAGAGCGTCCACTAGCCCAACCTTTGGTTCAAAACCGATAAATGCAGGTACCGGGCCCCGAAAGGGGCCCGGTACCTGCCGGGAGAGGTCCTAGTTACAGGACATTCCCCACAGCTTGTCGTAGTTGCAGTTGTAGTTGACGCTGCCGTACCAGGTCGACTCGTCCGCGTTCACGTTGATGGTGCCAACGTTGGCACGCGTGAAGAGGCGAAGCGGAACGTTCTCGCTGGGGACGACCGGCGCGCCGGCGAGCACGCGGAAGGTCTGGTCAGCAAGGGCGTCGCCGTACCACTGGTTCGGGCCGCCAACGTCGGCCGCCAGTGCGGAGGGCTTAGCCAGCTCGTTCTGCATTACGACCGGAGTCGCGTTGAACGAGCCCACTTGGACCTTGGAGGCGAGCCCCATCTGCTGAATGGCGGGGACCATATAGATGGTCATGCCGTCATAAAGAGGCAGCATGTACTTGATGCTCGGGTTGGCGGTCAGCGTGGAGCGGGTCGTCGTGGCCAGCGTGGTGCCCCAGTCGGGGATCAGGCTGTTCAAGACCGGCAGCGGCTTGCTGCTCGGGCAGGCCTGCGATATCTCTTGCTGCATTCCGGCAACCTCGGCGGCCGATGGCTGGCGAGCCGAGGTGGAGGTGATGATCTGCGGATATCCGACACACTTGGACTGAACCGCGAACCAGGCACCCAGTATCTTGCCGACCTCGGGGTAGTTGAAGGTGACCTCGGCCACCGCTCCGGTCCCCTGCGGAATACCCGGGGTGCCGGTCTGGGCGGTGATCACTTTGATACCTGCCGCGTTGGCCTGCTGGATGTAGCTATGGATATAGGTGGTATCCAGAGCCATTGGTACGATCACGTTTGGCTTTGCCGCGATCGCCTGCTGCAGACAGGAGGTGATTCCCTCGGGCGTGCCTTTTGCGTCACAGATCTGCACATTCACGTGCGCGCGCTGCAGATCCGCCTGCGCCACTGCAGCCCACTCGTGCAGAGCGGGAATCTCTTCGGTCAGGTTGATGAGCCAAACCGTCTTGCCCGACAGATTTGACGTGTCCACCTTGGTGGTCGGTCCCTGCCACGGCGGCGGCGCCATCGCGGTGGCGACGAGCTGCTGAGCCTGGGCGAGCCCCGCGGAGGAGCCGCTCGTGGTGTTCGACGAGGCGGACGTGGTCGCTGTCGAAGACGAGCTGCTCGAGCCGCATGCCGCCAGTATGCCGCCGAAGCCCAATGCGGCTACGGCGAAGGTCGCTGATCTGGATTTCCTTATTAGATCTGGGCGACTAGCTTCTCTTTCGAGCACTAGCTTTCCCCCTTCCCTTTCAATGCCCCACCCCCAACCGGTGAAGGCCTTTGTTGTGGTCGCGTCCCGGTACTGGGAAACCGGGAGCGACCTCTCTGGGCAGGCAATCGCCTACCGAGACTTGGCTCTCGAGTTCGCCACGACTCTTCCGAGGGCGACCGCCACTACGAGCGCGCCTCCATAAAAGACGTCCTGCACCCAGCCGGTGTATCCGAGAAGCTCGAGGCCGGTGATGCCGGTCACGAGAAAGTAGACCGCCACGAAAGTGCCCCAGGCGTTGAAGCGTCCCGGCTTGATGGCCGTCGCGCCCAGGAACGCGGCCGCGAAGGCCGGCAGGAGGAACGAGGTGCCTGCGCCGGGATCGGCGGCTCCCACCACGCCCGCTTGCAAGAGGCCGGCGAAGCTCGCGACCAGTGCGCTCACTACCAGCGAGCCGGTACGTATTCTGCGGACCGGCAGTCCGCTGAGCTGGGCGATCTCGCGCCCCTCGCCAACGAACACCAGGTGCCTGCCGAGCGGGGTGTGCTGGAAGACGTACCAGACCACGAAGCACAGCAGGACGCCGTAGTAGAAGGCGAGCGGGAGGCCGAAGATGAGCTTGGAGGCGAAGGTGAGAAGAACCGAGGGAACCGCGCCTATGGTGACCGACCCGCTTATGCCGTAGCTGAGGCCTCCGAGCAATGTTCCGATGCCGAGCGTGGTGATGAAGGACGACACTCCGAGGCGCACGACGACGAAGGCGTTCAACAGGCCCACTCCAATGCCTATGGCCAGCGTCACCAGGATGCTGAGGACCAGGTTCACGTGATGGACGCCGCTCAGCTCCGCCACCACGATGGCGGCGAAGCTCATCATGGAGGCGACCGAGAGGTCGAACTCGCCGACGGTAAGTGGCACCAGCAGGCCGAGGGTCAGCACCAGAAGCACGGCCTGAGTGCCGAGGATGGTCTTGAAGTTGGTCAGTGTCGCGAAGCTCTGGGGCCGGAGAACCGAAAATACGATCACGATCACTGCCCAGATTGCGATGATGCCGTACCGCTCCACGTAAACGCCGAAGGGCGGCCGCGGCGGCCTGCCCGGCGCGGTGGTTTCGCGCGCCTCGGCTGCTGCCTCTCCGGTACTTGCGGTGACCTCGCTCATCTGCTTCTTATTCCCCTGCGTTCTGGAATCGATTTTTGCACCCTGAGCCCCTTTTGCATACCACGATCGTTTTTGATTTGGCGATGGCTAGTTGTCACACGTGGCTACTGACCTCTGACCTGCAATAATTGATCGGAGGTTGCGATCCGATACCCCCCGTGGCCCGAGATTGCATACCAGTATCGTCGAAAACTGCTAGCGGCGGGCCTCCGGGAGGGAAAATTTTGTTAACGGATTGCGAATGGCCGGCCATCGGCGCCATCCCCGGCCTCGCCGAGGGCAGCGAGAGCGGAGCGGAGTGGGGCATGCCGGCCTACGCCCCAGATGGAGCGGGGAACCAGCCGGCCCTGCCCAAAAGTGCCGGGGTCGCGATGGCGAGCTTCTCCGTGACGAACGCGCTCGCCTCGAGCAGCTGGGCGAAGTCGAGTTCGATTTCGACGCTGCTGCGCTTGAGGAGGTAGTACAGGTCCTCGGTGCCGATGTTCCCGGTGGCATTCGGTGCGAAGGGACAGCCGCCGATGCCGCCGGAGGCGGAGTCGAGGGCGGAGACTCCCATCTCCACGCCCGTGATGGCATTGGCATATCCCGTGTTGCGGGTGTTGTGCAGGTGCAGGCGCAGCGGACGGTCCGTCTCCTGCTTGGCTGCTGCGACCAGCCGGCGCACATCGTGCGGGGTGCCCACTCCTATGGTGTCCGCGAGAGCGATCTCGTCCACCCCGGCCTGCTGGGCAAAGCGGACGATCCGCATCACCCGCTCGGTCGAGACCTCGCCTTCGAACGGGCAACCGAAGGAGGCGCCGATCGTCACCGAGATCTTCACCCGGGCGCCCTGTGCGCGTCCGACCATGGGGGCCAGCCCGGCAAGCGACTCCTCGACGGTGGTGCCCTGGTTCCGCATCGAGAATGTGTCCGTCGCGACCACCACGATGTTCACCTCGTCCACCCCGGTCGCGATGGCACGCGTGAGGCCACGGTCATTCATCACCAGACCGATGTAGGAGACGTCGTCCAGCCTTGGCACTCCTGCCATCACGCCTTCCGCGTCGGCCATCTGCGGCACCCGGTCCGGCCGGGCGAACGAGACCGCCTCGATCCTCCTGATCCCCGCACTGACGAGAAGTTCGATGAAGGTCACCTTGTCCTGGGTGCTGAGAATCTGCTTCTCGTTCTGGAGCCCGTCGCGCGGCCCGACTTCCACAATTTCCACGTTCCACCTCAGATCGCATGCAATCCGCCTCTTCTCAGCGGAGTGTACACGATTGAGAGGGCGAGTTAGAGTACAATTGCATGCAAAATGGTTGCCCGCCCGTTTGGGGGTACGCCATGCCGAATACCGCGCCAAGGCGGTCCGCTTGGGCGCCGGTCGACAGGGGTCGCCTGCCCCGGCTAAGCGCCGAGGCGCTTGGTCTCAGGCGTCGGCCTGCCCGTCCGTTCTCCCCTTGGGCCGGGATGCGATCAGGAAGCGCTGCATGGCCGACCAGCCTGCGCGCAGATGGGCGCGCATGATTGCCTCGGCCCACTGGGCGTCTCCGGCCTCCACGGCACGGACTATCTCGTGGTGGTGGGCCATGCTGCGCTCCAGCTCGGCTTGGTTGTAGCGTGCGAAGGTTTGGCGCACTAATGGCACCTGCACGATGGAGGCCACCACCGTCGTCAAGCGCTCGTTGCCCGAGGATTCGAGCAGGGTGCTGTGGAAGTTGTTGTTCAGCTCGGTCAGGCGCCCGAAGTCCGGATGCCTCTGCTCGGTTATCAGTGTCATTTCCGAGGCGAGCTTGTCGAGCAGGACGACGTCGGTGGCGGGGTTGAGCGCCGCCATGGCGGTCCCGTGCGACTCGAGCAGGACGCGCAGATCGTAGATCTCGTTCAGGTCCCTGGGGGTCCACTCCTCTACCCGCACACCGCGGTTGGGCTCGTGCCTGGCAAGGCCGTCAGCCACCAGGCGCCCGAGCGCTTCGCGGACCGGGGTACGGCTTACGCCGAGCTGGTTGGCGAGCTCGTTCTCCCTCAGCCACGCGCCCCCGGCGAGTTCGCCCGAGAGAATCTTGGCTCGGATCGACTGGTAGGCGACATCGGTGGAGAGGTTTCCGCTAGGTGTCTCCTGGCGCGTGCTCATCGTCACCTCGCAGTTACTGTTCGCCGAATGCGAAATCAGCCTATCAGGGAAGATTGTATGGAATACGGGCGATTTGCCGAGAATCTTGCCGGATCACCTTGCGAGGCGCTGGAGAATCGGCTAAACAGAATGTTCAAACCTGAGGCATTGTATACGAAAATTGGAGTGTGCTCATGGCTGACAGCCCCGTATTGCCGCTCGACGACCTGCGCGTGGTCGAGCTGGGAATGCTCCTGGCCGGCCCTTTTTGTGGTCAACTCCTTGGCGATTTCGGCGCAGAGGTGATCAAGGTCGAGGACCCGGGCATCGGTGACCCCATGCGCCAGTGGGGCCGGGAGAAGTCGCACGGCATGTCACTGTGGTGGCCCGTGATAGCGAGGAACAAGAAGTCCGTCACCGCCAACCTGCGCTCGGAGGGAGGCAAGAAGGTACTGCGCGAACTGATCGCGCATTCCGACGTCCTTCTGGAGAACTTCCGGCCGGGGACTCTGGAGAAGTGGGGCTTGTCGCCCGAGGAGCTCTGGAAGATCAACCCGCGCCTGATCGTCACTCGCGTCACCGGCTTCGGCCAGACCGGCCCCTATTCCTCGCAGGCCGGCTTCGGCTCGATCGGCGAAGCGATGGGGGGCATTCGCTACGTTATGGGTGACGCCGATCGTCCGCCCTCGCGGGCCGGCATTTCACTGGGGGATTCACTGGCCGCCATCTTCGCCACCCTCGGAACCTTGGTGGCAATCCACAATCGCGAGCGGACCGGGCGGGGCCAGGTGGTGGACTCGGCGATCTACGAGGCCGTGCTGGGAATGATGGAGTCGCTGATTCCGGAGTGGGTGCTCGCCGGCTACCAGCGAGAGCGAAGCGGGGCCGTTCTTCCGAACGTCTCGCCGAGCAACGTGTACCCCACCGCCGAGGGCGATATGATCCTCATCGCCGCCAACCAGGACAACGTCTTCAAGCGCCTTGCCGCGGCGATGGGCAGGCCG
>JAKAOC010000169.1 GCA_021823385.1 Actinomycetes bacterium | reverse complement strand
AATTCGGCACTGGCGTCGCCTTGTGCGTGCGCCGCGGATCGTGACTGCGTCAGCATGCGTACCCGACCTCACCCAGCCGCTTGCGGGCTCGCCGCCCCACCGTGGCCGGCGAGAGCTAAGGAGCGGTTTCCCTGGGCGCGTTCTGTCAGCCTCACGCCGGTCGACGGGTCGAAGAGGTGGATCTCCTCGTCGTCGCATGAAAGCGTGATGATGTCGCCGCGACGCAGGTCGTGGTCGGGGGGAAGCTTGGCGATGAGATCCAGCCGCTCGAGCGGAGACGTCAGGTTCAAGTGAACCTGAAGATGCGTCCCGAGCTGCTCCACCAGGGCGACTCGGCAGTCGAGGCGCAGGGCTCCGGAGGGGCCGTCGAGTCGGAGACCCTCCGGGCGCACACCTATTACCGCTTCTGCTCCTCCGTATTTGCGCAGGCGGGATAGGAGGGCCGCCGCCGCCGTCACCGTGGAGGCGCCGGGGCCGGCGTGCTCGAGCAGGTGGAGCGGAACTCGCAGCAAGTTCATGCCGGGCGATCCGATGAAGCCTGCCACGAAGGTGTCGTTGGGGGCGAGGTAGAGCTCCCGGGGGGTTGCCACTTGGCGCACACTCCCAGCGTCCATCACCACGATCCGGTCCGCGAGGGTGAGCGCCTCCACTTGGTCATGGGTGACGTAAACGGTGGTGATCCCGTGCTCGGCGTGCAGCCTTGCGATCTCCATTCGCATCTGCTCGCGCAGATTTGCGTCCAAATTCGAGAGCGGCTCGTCCATGAGGAAGACCGATGGCCTGCCAACCAGGGCTCGGCCCAGGGCAACGCGCTGTCGTTGTCCCCCGGAAAGCTCGCGCGGCCGGCGCCTCCCATGCTCGGAGAGGCCCAGCATCGTCAGGACTTCCCCGACCCTGGCTGCGGTGCTGGCCTTGGACTCGCCACGTGAGCGCAGGCCGAAGGAGAGGTTCTCCTCAACCGTCATGTGGGGATAGAGCGCGTAGTTCTGGAATACCATGCCGACTCTGCGGTCGCTGCCGGGAACGTCGTTCACGACCCTCCCGTCGAAGCGTATGGATCCGGAATCCGGCTGCTCGAGACCGGCGATCATCCGCAGCGTCGTGGACTTGCCGCAGCCCGAAGGTCCGAGGAGCACCACGAACTCACCGTCGTGGATTTCGAGGTCGACGCCATCCAGCGCCGGAGCGCGGGTGTTTGCGAAGCTCTTTGTGAGCCCTTCGAGTGCGATTGCGGTCATTCCAACTCCCGTCGTGGAACTTCCTTTGCGCCGGCTGAGGCCGTCGCCGGATCGGTTGTACCGGTTACAACTTCTATCCACCGGGGATGTCCAGAAGCTGACCGATGACCGGCTTTTGTCTGAATTCTGGCGGAACTTGTTCTTTGCTTTTGAACCGGATTGCCGAGGTGCCCGGCGGGAACCGCCTGAGCTGGCAATTCGTTAGACAGCCGTCTCCACGAAGCACCGCTGGGAATGGCTTGTATCATCCGGAGCGGCCCGCGCAAGGCTTTGCACTGCTCTGGAGGCGCATGGCCTCCGGGGATTAGGTCAGGCTCCTGAGGAGCTCCAGCTCGCGCTCGGCCGAGATGCCGATGCGCGCCTTTTGAATTGTCTGCGCCCGGCTTTCAAAGGCGTGGGTGTCGGCGATCGTCTCCTCCAGGGGCCTCAGTGAAAGGCCGGCGCCGATCGCAGCCGAGGAGTCCGCCGTGAGGATGAGCCGCGAAGGGACCTCCGCCGCCCAGAGGGGAAAGTCGATGCCCGGCCTCAGCCCCGCCTGCAACTGCGGCTTGCGGCGCACCCTGCGCCGGTTGGCGATCTGGAGCCACCGTGTCAGCTGCGCAGTGAAGTCCATGGGACAGGAGAAAGAGCGCCCGGGGAGAAAGGAGGTCTCCAGATAGCGATTCGCTCGCTCCGCGATCCCCTCGGTCTCGGGTCCTACGGCCTGGCCTGGGTAAGCCTGGTGGCAAGGGTGCCCACCAAGCTCGCCACTTCTGCCACCAGCTTGCCGCGCCGCCCGATCCCGGCTTCGTTGTCCCAGAGCAGCTGGCGCGGAACCGCCCCGAAGCTGCCCTCCAGAAGCATCCACGTGCCCGCCACCAGATCATAGGTCCTGCGGCTGGAGAGCATCATGGCGCAGATGAACCGGGAGTAGGAGGCCACCATCACCAGCACGGGTGGAGACGCGCTCTCCGTAGCGGAGAGGGGAACCTTGACCGGCGGGAACCACCGGCCGCCCTGGATCTGGGCCCCGGGAAGATGGCAGAGCCGGTCGGCCGGATCGTTGGGGAAGTACTCTGGACGCAGCCTCGACACGTTCTGCCGAAACCAGCTTGAAGAGCCACGCCAGCCCACCCGTTCCGCGATCAACGTCGCCGGCATCCTCGGGTACTCCCAGAGCAGGGATCCAACGGTCAACTCATACGGCGAGAAGGCCGTCTGACTGGGACTTCGTTCATAACGTGGCGGCTCGATGGACTCAGCGGCGGAGTAAACCGTGGTCCTCGCGATGCCGAGCTGGGTGGCGATACGGGACTTGGGGACCCCGTCAGCGACGAGGCGGCGAATCAACGCCCAATCTTCCAAAGTGATCACACTCCAATCATGTGAGTGTTCACTTTTCGAGCGGCGAAAGTGTCCACAGTTTTCGAGCGGCATCAACACTCCGGTCTTGGCGCCTGGCAGCCGTCTACGCCCTTCCACCGGACCTTGCCAAGCTATGCTCCGCGAGCCGGCCGAGCATGCGGCCGCGAGGACATCCTCCGCGAACAGCTCCTGAGCGACCAGAGCATCACCAAGTCCTTGGGCCGATAAGTGTGTTCAAGCGGTCCCACCGGGCCATCGCCGATCGCCATATACGGGCACTACGCCGAAAGGCAATGACGAACCACAGCGTTGGGCACCGAAGCCCCCAAAGATCCGTTTCCAGGCGCTGACCAGCTGACGCTCGGCGAGTGGCTAGACGCGAAATAAGGGCGCTCGTTCGGGGAGGTCAGAAATGGCCGTTGGTCTCTGGCGGCCGGTCTCCGGTTGCGGCATGGTGCGCTCATGCAGATGAAACGAGCCTTCCGCGGCTCGGAGGTTGGCAAGTGCCTCGGCCGGGGTTGCCTGGCTGGGTTCGCGCGCGACCTGTATCGCTGGAGGGTTGGTGGTCGCGTTCCCTCGCGGCGCCGGTCAGGCGTCGCGGTGGCGGCGCTGGCCATGGTGATGGCAAGTTGCGGCTCCGCCGCGCAGCATGCTGTTCAGCCGCCATCGAGCAGCACGCCGACGAGCGCCGCCGCCGTGCCATCCATTACGACCGCCCAGCCCCATATGCTGTCAGCCGGTCAGGTTGGTCAGCGCTCGGATGTCCCCTGGTCACTGGTTGGCCCTGGGTGGTTGCTGGCCAAATGGGCACCAACCGCAGCACAGCCGGCGGCCGACCTCACTACGGCTAACCCGCCTGGCACGGTGCTGTTCCTCGTCGATCCACTTGGGGGCCGCTACGCCCTCGCCACCGCGGCGTCGATCCCCAACGGTGATCCCGTCGCGTGGTCCGGGGACAGCAAGCGGGCCCTCTTCCTGACTCGTTTCGGGGGTGGCGCGGAGGTTGAGTTGACCGTACTTGATCTCGCCACCGGGTCGACACCATCATTCACGCTGCCGGCCACCGGCCAGTTCCCAACCTTCACGAGGCCGGATGGGAAGGCGATCTTTAGCGCTGCCAGCAACGACATCCCGGCACGGCGGTTCGCCTTGACCGGGGACATCCAGTTCACCTTCCCAGCCTCATACGACCTGACCGGGGCCATACGCGGCGGGTCGTACTCCCCCGACGGAAGCGAACTAGCTTTCGACACCACCACCGCGGGCATCGCACTGGTCCGCAACGATGGCCTGCTGCTCCGGTTCCTCCCGATCCCCGTCCCAGGCGTGTGTACAACTCTGCGCTGGTGGAACGCCGATGAGATCCTGGCGGTGTGCGGATCCTCGGCCGAGCCCTCACTGTGGCTGATCCCAAGCGATGGTCGAGCGCCGAGCCGGCTGGGTCCCGGCCAGAACGCGTGGCAGCTGTCGACCGGCGTTTACAGCCGCACGGGAAGTTGCCACATGGATACCTGCCTCTTCGGCCTGCTCAGGCTGGGACCTAACGGCACGTCCGAGATTGTCGCCGTGCCGGACCAATGGAGGTTCGAAAACGTCTCTTCGTTGGGGGCTTTCCGGAACCGTCTGGCTGTATTCATTGCACCGAAATCACTCACCGGCTCCGGAGGCCAGTCGGGTGGTTTCGTCGACTGGTTTGACCCGCTCGCCGGCACTGTCACTCCGCTACTTGGGGGATCGGTCAACGGTGGCAGCGTCAACGCTGCCTTGATGCTCTAGCCGTCGGCGGCTATTGGTGCTGGTGAGCTTGCGGTGGGCAGGCCGGCGGTAATCCCGGCGCCATCGGTGTGGCCTGAAAAGGCCACAAGCGCCGCGGTGGCCGGCCCGGCTGGCGAGCTTCGATCGTTGAATCGTCGCCCCGGACGTCCCGACAGGAGGTGCCCTTTGCCTCTGAGCCCAAAGCCGTGACTCTTTCAAGATGGTCTTCGGGAGGTTTAGGAGAAGGATCCGTTAGAGGAGGGCGAGACTCATGAGTGCTCCCCAGCGTCCTAAGCGGATCGGTGGGAGACCCGGTGTCGCATTGTTGGCACTCGCCGGAGCGCTAGTTGCTGCATCGACTGCGGCAGCTTGCTCGTCGGGAGCCTACATGGCCGGCCAATCGACCACTACGGGCCATACCACTTCGCAAAGCCCGACAACCGGTGCCGTCTCGTCGACCACTGGCGTATCGGCGAGCGATGGCAGCTGGTCGCTCATCCCGGCCGGCAAGGTGTCGATCACAACGCCGATGGGCTGGACCGGAAAGGAGCTCCTGGTGGCCGATGCCGGGTGCTGTGCCTCGGTCGGGTCGGTCAATATGTCCAGCTTCAACCCACAAACCAACAGCTGGGGGACTCTGCCGCCTGCACCATTGACCGCCCGCTCCTTCGCCGTCGGGGCATGGACCGGATCGCAGATGATCGTGGCCGGGGGGTGGGCAAGCCCGGACGGGACCATGGTGCATGCCACGCAGTCCACCGACGGCGCCGCCTGGGACGCGTCCAGCGACACATGGTATCCCATCGCAGCCATGCCAAACCCTCTCCCATACCCTTCGTACGACCCAAGGTCCTTTTGGACCAGTACCGAGGTTCTGGTGTGGGACTCAAATCCGGCTACCGGAACCGAAGTGGTGATGGCCTACAACCCCGCCACCAACACCTGGCGCTACTTGCCGACATCCACACTCGCTCCCAGGGTGGGGGCGGTCGCGGTGTGGACCGGCCGAGAACTGATCGTTTGGGGTGGTGCCAGCGAAGCCCGCGACAGCCACGGCCAGATTGTGGGTATCACGCCCCTGGATGACGGCGCCGCACTCAACCCCGCCACCAACACCTGGCGGCGCCTGCCGACTGCGCCGGTTCCGGGCCGGGCTTATGCGGCTGCCGCCTGGTCTGGACACGAAGTGTTGTTATGGGGCGGCCAAAACGGTCTCACCTCCCAAATCGGCAAGGGCGCCGGATACAACCCCGCCACCAACACCTGGCGTCCCCTGCCCCTTTCGCCACTGCGGGCCAAACAAGGATCGACGGGGGTGTGGACAGGACGCTTCTTCATTGTGATGGGTGGATCGGCGGGCCCTCGTGCAAACTTCCCGGTCCCGGGGCCTGGAAGCGCCGCCTATGACCCAGCCAGTAACACCTGGACCGCCATGCCTGCAGCTCCGGACTTCGGTCCGCTCGCCCCCACGCCGAACATCCCTGCGGACCAGCGCGTGGGCGCGCTGGGGATCTGGACCGGCAAGTCAGTCCTCATGCTCGGCGGTGCGACTTCCTGTTGCTACCAGGGTCCTCGCCCCGACGGCGTAGCCTGGAATCCCGCAAGCCAGGTTCCCGCAACACGGTCAACTT
>JAKAOC010000168.1 GCA_021823385.1 Actinomycetes bacterium | reverse complement strand
CTTTCTGCTGGAGGCCCTTTCCGACTACGCGGCCACCGTTCCCGAGCTGGGCACCATCGTGTCGAAGGTGCCGCCGGTGGTGATCATCACCTCCAATCGCACCCGGGACCTGCACGACGCCCTGAAGCGCCGCTGCCTCTACCACTGGGTTGACCACCCGGACTTCGCCACCGAGGTCCGAATCATCATGACCCGCGTCCCCGCCGCCACCGAGCTACTGGCCAAGGAGGTCGCGGTCCTCTCGGAGCAGCTTCGTGCCATGGGGCTCTTCAAGCCCCCCGGTGTTGCCGAGTCAATCGACTGGGTCCGCTCGCTCCAGGCTTTGGGAGCCGCCGAGATGACCGAGGAGCTCTTCAGCCAGAGTCTCGCCTCGGTCGTCAAGTACAAAGAGGACGCCGAGAAGGCCAAGAGCCAGGATGTCTCCGAACTCATACGCCTGGCGGTGTCCAGGGCCCGCTGAGGCGCAAGGAGGTCCGCAATGGCCGACACCTACGAGATGGCAGCCGCTTTCGGCCGCTACCTGCGTGCCTTCGGTGCGGAGGCGGACCCGGACTCACTGTCGAGCTTCGTACGATCGCTGGAGCTGGTCGGCATGGGCTCGCGCGCCCTCGTCCACGACACCGCCAGTGCCACCCTTATCAAGCGCAACGAGGACTCACCACGTTTCGAGCGCGCCTTTGCCGCCTATTTCGAGGGCAATTGGCCCCAGGCCAAGGGTGACGAGGAGCAGCCAAGTGCCAAGGAGACGCTTTACATCGACGTGGGCGACGAAGGCGGCAACGACGCAGCCCCGAGCGATCCGGACGAGGGCCAGAAGCGCGTGCTGCGCTTCTCGGCCCGCGAGGTGCTCTCCAAGAAGGACTTTGCCAAGTGCAGCCGGGTGGAACTCGACCAGCTCTACCAGCTGATAGATCTGATGCGCCTGCGCGGCAGCCCCAAATCATCCAGACGGATGGTCCGCTCGCGGCGCCCGGAGACCCTCGATATGAAGCGAACGGTGGCCAAGGCGATCGCGCGCTATGGAGAGCCGATCGAGCGCGCCTACCGGCGCCCGGGCACCCATCTGCGCAGGGTGGTGTTCGTGCTGGACGTCTCGGGTTCGATGGAACCCTATGCGCGGGCGCTGCTGCGCTTCGCCCACGCCGCCGTGGTGGCGCGCAACAAGGTGGAGGTCTTCACCTTCGGGACCCGGCTGACGCGGGTGACCCGCGAACTCAGCTGGCGGGATCCAGACCGTGCGCTGACCGAGCTTTCGGCCAGGGTGGCGGATTACGCGGGCGGCACCCGCCTGGGCGGGACGCTCGGGGAGTTCAATGCCGGATTCGGCGTGCGAGGAATGGCGCGCGGAGCCGACGTGGTCATCCTTTCCGACGGCTGGGACCGGGGGGACCCCCTCGAGCTCGGCCGGGAGATGGAGCGGCTCTCACGGGTGGCTCGGCGGATCATCTGGGTGAACCCGCTCAAGGCGCACGAAGGCTATGCACCTTTGGCGCGCGGGATGGCGGCGGCCCTTCCGCATGTTGATGTATTCGTTGAAGGGCATTCCCTGGACGCCCTCCGGCGGCTCGCTGCCGTGCTGGAGATGTCCTAAGGGATGCCCGAGGTTTGCGTACCTGGACCCGTCCCCGGCTCCGTGAGAGCGGGATGGCGGGGCCCAAGGGTACCGGGCGCAACCGAGAGGGGTTGAGATGTTGGAGATGGCCACAATCGAAGTGCTCGAGGACCTGGTGCGCTGGGCTGCCCAAGGCAAGCGGGCCGCCGTCGCGAGGGTGGTGGGCACCGAGGGTTCGTCGCCGAGGGAGCCCGGCGCCACCATGGCGGTCAACGAACTCGGCGAAGTTTCCGGATCCGTCTCGGGCGGGTGCGTGGAGGGAGCGGTCGTCGCGGAGGCCCTGGCCTTGATGGGCGTCGACCGGATCGTGACCGAGGGCGGGGCCGCCATGGAGCTCCCGGTTGCATCCGGCGAGGCCTGCCCGACCGTCTCGATCTTCGGCTACTCCGACGACGAGGCGTTCGCCGTCGGGCTCACCTGCGGCGGAACCCTGAAGATCCTGATAGACCCCGAGACCCCGGGGCTGTACTCCCTCATGCTGGAGTTGCTGCGTTCCGAGACGCCCTTCGTGCGCGCCACCGTGGTCTCCACCGCCGACTCGACGGCCCTGGCGGCGGGAACGGAGGTCTCCCCGGAAGGGGTGAACGCCTATGAGGTCTTCGGCCCACTTCCGGAGGTGGGAGCAAGCCTGCTTATCGAAGGTGTCGGACAGGTGCATGGCGAGCTGGCAAACGCCGAGCTGGCCGCGGTGCTCACCCGGGACGCGGCGGGCGCCCTGGCGGCGGGCAGCACCATGGTCCGTCACTACGGCCGAAACGGGCAGGCCAAGCTCGACGAGATCGAGGTGCTCTATGAGGTTTTCGCCCCGGCGCCCCGAATGATCATCTTTGGTGCGGTGGACTTCTCCGCCGCCCTGGCCCGGCTCGGCAAGATGCTGGGATACCGGGTGACCGTCTGCGACGCGCGCCCGCTTTTCGCCACCAAGCGGCGCTTCCCCATGGCCGACGAGGTGGCGGTGGACTGGCCCGACCGGTATTTGGGCCGGGTGGGCGCCGCACTCGGGCCGCGGGACGCCGTATGCGTTCTCACCCATGATCCGAAGTTCGACCTGCCGGCCATCTCCTCCGCCCTGGCGACCGGAGTTGGCTACATAGGCGCGATGGGATCGCGCAGGACGCACGAGGAGCGCACCAAGCGTCTGCTCGATGCCGGGGTGGACCCGGCCGCGCTGGATCGCGTGATGGGGCCGATCGGCCTCGACATCGGAGCGCGAACGCCCGAGGAGACCGCCGTCTCGATCATGGCCGAGATCGTCGCGCTCCGCTCGAGCCGTGCGGCCGGCTCACTGCGTGGCGCCGCCGGGCCGATACACACCGGACTCGAGAGCGCGGGGAGGCCCTAGCGATGCAGGTCCCGGAGGAGCAGGACGGGCCGGTGGTAGCCGCGCTGCTTGCGGCAGGGCTGGGCACCCGCTTTCGTGGCCGGGAGCACAAACTCATGGCCGGCTTTCGCGGCGCGCCTTTGGTCAGCCACGCTCTGAGGGCGATGCGCAGCTCCGGGATCACCCGCCGCGCCGTGGTAGCGGGGGCGGTGGAGCTGGACGACGTCCTTGAGGGCGAAGTGCTGCTCGTCAATCCGGACCCTGCCCGCGGGCTGGCCTCGTCGCTGGCGATCGCACGCGATTGGGCGCTTGCGGAGCGCGCGGAGGCCCTGGTCATCGGCCTCGGTGATCAGCCACTCATCCCCCCTTCGGCCTGGTCCAGACTGGCGAGCGCAAGTGGGGCGCCTATTATGGTGGCAACGTACCAGGGTAAGCGCCGTAACCCGGTGCGTATCGCCAGGGAGGCCTTCGACCTGCTCCCGGAGAGCGGGGACGAGGGCGCCAGGGTGCTGTTCTCCTCGTATCCGACCCTGGTGGCGGAAGTGGAGTGCGAGGGCGAGCCCGTCGACATCGACACAGTTGAGGAGCTGGACGAATGGAACTGGTGAATAACTTTTCGGTCAAGGTCCCAGTCGATCGCGCCTGGGCGCTTCTGACCGACGTTGAGAAGATCGCTCCCTGCCTACCCGGTGCGACCTTGGAAGAGATCGATGGCGAGGAATACCGAGGGTCGGTGAAGGTCAAGGTAGGCCCGATCACCGCCGCCTACAGGGGCAAGGCGCGCTTCATCGAGATGGATGAAGAGAACCACACCGCGGTACTCAAAGCCGAAGGGCGCGACACCAAGGGTCAGGGCAACGCCTCTGCCACCGTCTCTGTCAAGCTTGCCGCCGAAGGCGACACGACCAACGTGAACGTAACCACCGACCTCGCCATCACCGGCAAGGTGGCCTCCTTCGGGCGCGGAGTGCTGGCCGACGTCTCGACCAAGCTGCTCGGGCAGTTCGTCGATTCCCTGGAGGAGCTGATCGCCTCCGATGGCAAGGAGCCGGTTGAAGCGGCTGCGCCGAGCGCCGAGGGCGCTCCCGCCGGCGCGGCGCCGACCGCCGAGGCCAAGCCCTTCGTTCGCAAGGAAGCCGAGCCGGTCGACCTGCTGGGCGTGGCGGGATCGCCGATCATCAAGCGTGCAATTCCCGCAGTCGCCGGCGCCGTCTTCTTCCTGATCCTCGTCTTCATCCGCCGGTCGCGCAAGCGGCGGGGACACAAGGGCTGAATGACCGCGTGGCCGGACCCGCTTCCCGCTGACGCCGAGGCGGTCGCACGCCTCCTTTCGCGCGATCCCGAGGGGCCCTATGCTGTTGTGGCCAGGCGTAGAGTGACCGGCATGCCGGCCGTTATCGCCTGCTGGCCCTTCATGGGCGGCTCAACACCTATGCCCACGCTGTTCTGGCTGCTGGATCCGACGCTTGCCCGCGAGGTCTCGGTGGTGGAGTCCGCGGGGGCCGTCCGCGCGGCGCGTTCCGCAGTCGATGCCGCTGAACTCGCCGCGGCACACAGGCGTTATGCGGGGCTTCGTGAAGCCCTCATACCTGCCGGGCACGCGGGCGCCAGGCCGAGCGGAGGGATCGGCGGAACGCGCACCGGCGTCAAGTGTCTTCATGCGCACATGGCCTGGCACCTGGTGGGTGGCGGAGATCCCGTCATCACCTGGGCCATCGGCAATTTTCCGGGCGCCTTCTCGCTGGCCGGCCTCGAGGTCGGCCCGTTCCCGCCCGGGCTCGAAGGCCTCGATCCGCTGACCAGCGCAGCAGAGGCCCGCCAAAAGGGCTAGCCGAGAGCGGAGGCCCTACCGGAGTCGTCCACCAGCAGGGTCGGCAACGTCCGCCCCTGGGTGTCCATGGCAAGCAGTTCGTCGGGAAGTGATTCGAGCTGGGAACGGTGGAAGGACCTTGCCTCGACGAGGCCGGCGCGATCGATGCGCTCTCCCTCTTGGACCAGCACCTCATGGGCGGGAACCAGTTCGGCCACCTTCAGGGAAGGGGGCAGCTCGAGCCGGGGCCCTTTGTATCCGAGCACCTCCACGGCGAGCCTGCCTTCGGCGGTGAATCCACGCTGGGGGTTTTTGGCATGCGCCATGGTCTCCTTGTCGGCGGAGAGTTTGGCGACGCCGCGTCCCTCTATGGAGACGAGCTTGTAGACGAAGTTGCAAGTGGGATAACCCGAGCCCGTCACCAGCCGCGTCCCCACCCCGAACGCGTCGATGGGGGAGTCCCCGAGGTCCGCGATGCGGTATTCGTCCAGGTCCCCGGAGTATACGATCCGCGTCTTTTGCGCCCCCAGCTCATCCAGGAGGGCCCTGGCGCGCTGCGACTCGATGTGGGGGTCCCCGGAGTCGATGCGGATGGCTCCGATATCGGTGCCGACGATCTCCACCGCGGTCCGGATTCCGCGCTCGATCTCGTAGGTGTCCACCAGGTAAGTGGTGTCGGCCCCTTGGGTGGCTAGCTGGGCGCGGAAGGCGTCGGCCTCGCTGGAGTGGGCGAGGATGAAGGCATGGGCAACGGTCCCGGTGGTGGGAATCCCGTACTCCTGCCCGGCGGCCAGGTTGGAAGTGGCCGCCGCGCCCACCAGGTATGCCGCGCGCGCCGATGCGATGGCGGCCACCTCATGCGTCCTGCGCGATCCCATCTCCACGATGGAGCGCCCACCCGCGGCATGGACCATGCGGGCCGCCGCAGAGGCCACCGCGGAGTCGAAGTTGTAGATGGAGAGGAGCACGGTCTCCAGGACCAGGCACTCAGCGAAGGTGCCGTCGACCTGCACCAGTGGGGTGAAAGGGAAGTACAGCCCGCCTTCGGGAATGCCTCGAATGGTGCCTGTGAACCGGTAGTGGGCAAGGTAGTCGAGTGCGGAGTCCGAGACGATCCGATTGCGGGCCAGGAACTCCAGCGCCTCCTCCTCGAAGCGGAAGGCCTCCAGCGCGTCCAGTGCCCGAGCGGTGCCCGCCACCACCCCGAAGGCCCGTCCGCTGGGCAGGCCGCG
>JAKAOC010000167.1 GCA_021823385.1 Actinomycetes bacterium | reverse complement strand
TTCATCTCGGTTCACCTTTCCGAGATGCCCTACGGCGGTGTCTATTCGAAGATCAGCGCCGCTGCCATGGCCAACCCCAAGGATGCAAGCCTTCAGGCATTGGTCAACACCTCATTCAAGGGAACAACACTGAGGGGCCTGCTGCTCGAGGCGTATGCATTCTCGGTCTTCGGCCAGATCGCCCAATGGGCAGCCATCGCCGCCTTCATCTTGGCAGCCGTAATGCTGATCCTGGTGCTCTTCGGCTTTGCGCATTCTCGCCGGGTCCCAGAGGACCTGACCTTGGGCCAGCCTCGGCGCGAGCTGGTGAACGCCTAGGCACCCGCTAATTTCGGCAGGCCGTGAGGCCAAATGGCGAAAACCTGACGTTTTTGTGAGAAGGCTCGGAGCACCTGCTCCGAGCCTTCTCTGTTTCCAGGGGCTGCGCTGGGAGCAGAAAAGTCATATGATAGGACGAATGTTCTCCTCATCTGAAGAGCGTTTGGACGATAGAAGCCTTTGTGACCGGGTGGTCGGCGCGCTCGGCTTGGCGATCGTACGTGAAGAGGTGGCGCCCGGAGAGTGGTTTGCAACCGAGGTGACTCTGGTCGAGCGATTCGGCGTGAGCAGAAGTGTCGTGCGTGAGGCACTCAAGGTGCTGGAGGGCAAAGGTTTGGTGGAGGCCAGGCCCAAGAGGGGCATCAAGGTGCTCTCCGGGGATCATTGGCATCTTCTGGATCCGGAGGTTGCGGCCTGGCGATACGGCGGCGATCCCGATCCGAACCTTTTGCTCGAGTTGGTCGGGTTCCGAGAGGTGATCGAACCGGCGCTGGCGGCCGCGGCGGCGCTCCAGGCGAACCCCGCCGACGTGGAGGAACTGCGCATGATCGCGGGTGCAATGCGCGACGCCGGGGCAGATCCCGCCGCACTTATCAGCGCGGATCGCGCGTTGCATCGGGCTGTTGCGCTAATCGCCGGAAACAGCCTGATGTTCTCCGCTTTCACGGCCCTCGAGCCGGGGATGGTCGCGTTGAGGCGGGTCGGTTCCGAGTCTCGGCTAAGGGGTCCCGGTCATACGGAGGATCACCAGCTACTTGTGGAAGCGATCGCGAGCAGTCGGCCAGAGGTGGCAAGAGAGACGATGGCGCGCATTGTGCAGGCGTCCCGTCTTCAGGTCATGGAGTTCTTCGATCGGAACGAAGAGGACCGCCCGCGAAGCGGACTGCGCGACCGTAGGGCGTAAAGGACCCGTGTCACACGCGCACCGGGAGCATCTCACCAAAAGGGGGGCAATTGAAGCTGCCGAGCAGAGTCGAAATCGTCGAAGTCGGACCTCGGGATGGCCTGCAGAGCGTCGCGCGGCAGTATCCGTCCGAGATCAAGAGCGCGATGATCGATGCCCTTGCCGCGACCGGGCTTTCCCGCGTCGAGGCGACTAGCTTCATGCGCCCTGAGATGGTGCCCCAGCTTGCCGATGCCGAGGCGGTCTGGGCCGGCCTGAAGCGGCATCCGGGGTGCACCTATCGTGCGCTGGTCGCGAACCGGCGTGGGATGGAGCGCGCGGTTGCTGCTGGAGTCGAGGAGGTCGTGCTGCTGGCCACCGCGAGCGAGCGGTACGTGCAGATGAACCAGAACACCGGCGTGGATGGCAATCTCGCTGCCCTCGAGAGTGCCGTGGATGCCGCGCCTGGCGGGTCGGTCCGCTTCGTCGGCGCCATTGCGATGTCTATCTTCTGCGCCTATGAAGGGCCGGTCTCCATCGACCGGACGCTGGCCATAGTGCGGCGCTACAGGGAGCTTGGAGTTACGGAGGTCTCGCTTGCCACCAGCACCGGGGTCGAAGGGCCGGCCGAGGTCCATCGACTGGTGGCGGAGGTGCTTGATGTCTACCCGGAGCTGAAGGTGGGCGTGCACCTGCATAATGCCAACGGAATGGCTCTGGCAAATGCGTTGGCCGCGATGCAGGCCGGTGCGACGGTCCTCGAGAGCTCGATCGGTGGCATGGGTGGAGGGATCCGGCTTCCGGGCGGGGAGCAAGACCACGGCAATGTTGCCACGGAAGATCTGGTGCACCTCTGTTTTGAGCTTGGGGTGGAGACCGGGGTGAGTCTGCCGGCGCTCCTGGAGGCGTCAAAGGAGATCGAAGGGTTGCTCGGGATACCCTTCAAGTCCTACGCCGCCCGGGGGGCGACCAAGGATGGCTTGATGGCGAGCGCCAGGACAACTGGCTGGCAAGGGAGGTAAAGGTGGCTGAGGGCGGCGAATCCACGGAAGTCCGGCAGAAGCCCCTTGAGGGTATCCGGGTACTGGACTTGTCCAGCCTCATGGCCGGCCCGGTCATGGCGATGCACTTGGCGGATTTCGGCGCCGACGTGATCAAGGTGGAGCAGCCTGGACGGGGCGATGAGCTGAGACGATGGGGCCTTTCCAAGAACGGAGTCCCACTCATGTTCAAGCTGGTGAACAGGAACAAGAGGGCGGTCACCGCGGACCTGCGGGTTCCCGAGGGCCAGGAAATCGTGCGCAGGTTGGCCGCCACGGCCGACGTGGTCATCGAGAACTTCCGTCCGGGAACCCTCGAGCGCTGGGGGCTGGGCTATGAGCAGCTTTCGGAGATCAATCCTCGCCTGGTCATGGTGCGCGTCACCGGTTACGGCCAGACGGGGCCGTCCTCGCACCGTCGCGGATTTGGGACGATCGTCGAGGGGATCAGCGGCTTCGCCGCACTCACGGGGATGCCAGGAGGGCCGCCGCTACTGCCCTCCTTCGGCTTGGGTGACACCAGCACGGCGATCTTCGGCGCCTATGCAGCGATGCTCGGGCTCTTCCATGCGCAACGTATCGGAAGGGGCCAGTACGTCGACCTCGCCCTGTACGACGGCCTGATCATGCTGCTCGGCTCGCACATCATCGACTACGACCAGCTAGGGTTCGTACCGCCGCGCCTGGGAAGCCGGACCGCCTTCGTTGCGCCGCGCAACATATACCCCACCGGCGACGGGGAGTGGGTCGTCATTGCCGGCTCTACGCAGAAGACGTTTCTAGCCATTCTCGACGCCCTTGATCTGCAGGAGCTCGGCCAAGACCCGCGCTTCGCGACCAACTCCGATCGCCTGCAGAACGTGGAGGTGCTTGATGAGCTGATTAGCAAGCGCCTGATGCAGCTGTCGCAGGCGGAAGTGCTCAAGCGTCTCGAGGATTCCGGCGCGGCGGTAGGCCCTATATACGACGTCGAAGACGTTCTGGAGGACGAGCAGATGCAGCATCGCAACGTTGCCATCGCGGTGGATGACCCCGAACTAGGGACGATCCGGATGCAGAACGTCGCCGTCAGGCTCTCCGCCACCCCCGGGGAGGTCCGTTGGAGCGGGCCTGAGATCGGCGCTCACAACAGAGAGGTCCTGGGCGGCGAGCTCGGTTTCAGCGACGGCGAGCTCGAAGACCTGCGTGCGAGGGGTGTCATCTAGGCCCTATCCGGCGGTATGGCCGCGGTCCAGGCATCCGCGCCCAGGATGGAGGTGACACCAGGTGGGCGTGTGAGTCGAGCGCGACGGCTATTTGCGGCCGGCGCCACACCAGGCGCACAGGAGATCCCAGGAAAGGCGCTCCTCGGGAGATGTTCCCGACCGCTATATCCTCCAGCTGCGCCAGGCTGCATCCTCCGGGGGCCGTCCGGCTGCTCAGCCGGCCCTAGCGTCGATCTGCAGTAAGTGGCTACCGGGTGAAGGATCCTGTGCCGGCCGCTGGAGGCCTTTGCGCCCGGAGCGCCGGATGCTTGGGGCGGGTGGCACCGTAGGATCTGTTGGGCCATGGGCCAGATCAGGACACCGGGCGGTGCCGCACTCGAGTACGAAACATTCGGTTCTCCCGGCGACCCGCCATTGATGCTCGTGAGCGGGCTGGGTGCCCAGCTCGTGGCGTGGCCGCGGCCTTTCTGTGAAAGCTTGGCGGCCGAGGGCCGGTTCGTAATCGCCTTCGACAACAGGGACTGCGGACTTTCTTCAAAGATCGATGACCGTGCTGGCGTGCTCCCTTCAGTCGTAGAGGCTGCGATGAGCGGAGACTTTGCCCTGGCGAGGGAACCCGCACCCTACACGCTCAGCGACATGTCGGATGACGCACTTGCGCTCCTCGACTCGCTTGGTATCGGGCGGGCCCACGTTGTGGGCGCGTTCTTGGGTGGCGCGATCGCCCAGACGATGGCGATCGAGCATCCTGAGCGGCTGCTTTCGCTTACGTCGGTGATGCCCAGTACCGGAGAACCCGACTTCGGGCAATCCACACCGGAGGCGCTCCAAGTCTTGCTCGACCCTCCGCCCCGAGACCGGGACGAGTACATCGCCACCGCTGAGAAAACGCTGGTGTGGAGATCCAGAACCTATCCGGACTTGGATAGCGCCCGGAAGGTCGCCGCCGAGAGCTATGACCGCTGCTTCCATCCCGAAGGCACCGTTCGCCAGCGGATCACGCGCCGACCCACTGCGCCGGATGACCGTGCCAACCCTGGTAATTCATGGACTCGAAGATACGCTGATCACCCCGAGCGGGGGTGAACGAACCGCGCAACTCGTTCCCGGTACAACTCTCATGCTTGTCCCCAACATGGGACACGACCGGCCTGAACCGCTCTGGCCTCAGCTTTGTTCTGCCATTGCGCGCCACACCTCGACGGCTACTCCTCGCTGAGGTGCATTCGATGGCGGCGGCGTTTCGATGGGAGCGCCTATTGTTCGCCGGGTGCCGGCCGCGCCGTGTCAAACAAGAAGGTCACACCCGTGGTGCATCCTGGTGATGCACTCTTGCAGGTGTGACCTCGTCAGTTTTGTATGAAACCCCTGGTGCGCCCCCTGGGATTCGAACCCAGAACCTGCGGATTAAGAGTCCGTTGCTCTGCCGTTGAGCTAGAGGCGCATCGGATCAATTAATTTAGCAGGCAGTGGCCGAGGGCAGTCCAATCGTCAACATGGGCGATCTTGAGGACGCCGGTGGGGCGCAGCATGAGCGCGGGCGCGCAATGACTCTCGGTGATCTTGATGAGATGAGGAGTTGGGGTGACCGAGGGGACTCGAACCCCCGACCTCCAGGGCCACAACCTGGCACTCTAACCGACTGAGCTACGGCCACCGCGCGCCTACATCTTAATCGCGGCGCGGCGCGACTCTGGCCAGCGGAGCTGAAGCTTTGACAACTGAGCGCCCAGGGGGCGCTGTCTTTTGGCGGGATCGGTGGACATTAGATTGGTAACCAGCTAGCCCCTGTAGCTCAGCGGATAGAGCAACTGCCTTCTAAGCAGCAGGTCGTAGGTTCGAGTCCTACCGGGGGCGCGGGTTCAGAGCTGATCAAGCCCGTTGGCAGGTTGGTCCAGCGGCCTGGAAGGACGAATCTCAGTGTCAAGTCGCATATTTCGGCCTCGCTGACTTGATTCATCGAAAGTATCGCGAGTCGATTATCGAAATTCTCCATTGCTGCTGCACGTCGGCGTTCCTACGGTTGGCCCGATAAGGGCTAAGTCGTTCATGTTGGTGATGAGATGCTCCTCCAGGATGGAGCGTGGCGCGGATCGCCCCACCAGGGGTATGTTCGAGTCGAGCCCGACCGCTACGGCCATGCGAGGCCACTCGACTGCAAGGGAGCGAAGGAATTCCTAACCCTGAACTCGGTTGTCGTGCGCCGCGTTGAGGAGGGGACGAATGCGGCGCCGATCTGCAAGGCGGGATCTTTCATGGTGACTGCTGTGTCGGCTGGATCGAGACGAGCCTTGCGAACGCCAAGGCCTCGCAGGCCGATGTTGTGGCAGGTATGCAAGGCGGCATACCTGTTCGAACGGCCCGGGTCCGGCGCGCGCGTACTGATACTAAATGGGCTCTAGGCCATTGACCGGAGGAGTAATAGTTATATAGCATCGGCCACATTCCATCAAGGGGGGCGGAGGTGCCGTATGGACCAGAAGATCAAGATCGAGCTCTATAGGACGATGGTTCTGATCCGCAGTTTCGA